>JAACEJ010000004.1 GCA_011682565.1 Actinomycetota bacterium
AAAAACAGATAAAACCAGAGTTGTGGCTTCATAAAGTATAAATCTCCACGGCTGGTTCCAGGTGATAGAAAAAGATTGAAAAATCGCCTCAAATGCATCCTCATCCGTTGTTGCAATAATTGCAGGAACGAGCAGCACAGAAATAGTTGCGACGATGAGGATAAAAAACAAAAGTAACGCTGCGAAGAACCAGAGGATAGTGAAAAAGCTTACACCTAATTCTCCGATGAACGGTATTTTTCCTAACAACCCAACAATTAGCCCGCCGACGATCATAAAGCCGACCAGGATCAACAGGGAGATGGGCGTCAGGAGTATTGACCAAATTTTCCGCAAGGCAAATGAAAAAGATTCTCTCCAGGAATAAAAGTTGTTTCCTTTGACCTGCATATAAATGGCGCGGGAGACCGCGGTGTTGGTCACCAAAAGAACCGCAGCAAACAGTAGCGATCCTGCAATCCAGATGAGCCAGGAGTACCAGGGATAGCTTTCTCCGGCAGCAAGCAGGCAAGGCAAAAGTCCATATCTTGCCCAGGAGCCGCTTAAGCCAAAACCGGCCGAAAGAAAACTGAGATAAGTGAGAATCAGGTAGACGATATAGCCCGCAGAAAGACCAATGAGTTGGATCCACATTCGCTGAAGGCTGAAAGCAAAGCGTGGAGCGCGAAAAACATCCTGATAGTTGAATTTAAATGCTTGCATCGAACCCCTCCGATAGGTTTGGTTTGTTTCTTCACCACTTTGAGTCAGGAATAATTTAATTAAAAATTGATGAGAGTCAAGATAATTTTGGCAGTTCTATTTTTTCTCTTCACTTTTCACAAGTATTGGCTTGTGTGTGATTTTGACCATCACAATTCGGTTTTTCTCAACTTTTTCCATGACCAGTTCATATTCACCATATCGAATGGTCATTTGCTCCTCAGGAACGGTTCCAGTATTTTCGAGAATAAATCCACCGAGCGTGTCGTATTCATCGCTTTCCGGCAGTTCGATATTTAAAAGTTCGTTGAGGGAATTAATATCGATCTTTGCATTAACAAGATAACTTTTATCATCGATCTTTCGGTAGAGCGATTGCTCTTTGTCATATTCATCGCGAATTTCCCCGACAATTTCCTCAATCACATCTTCCAATGTGACCAAGCCGGATGTACCTCCGTATTCATCCACGACGATTGCCATGTGTTGATGTTCACTTTGAAAGTATCTGAGCAAATCATCTATTTTTTTGCTTTCGGGAACGAAAATGGCAGGCCGGGCTAGTTTAAGAAAACTGATATTTTTTTTCGAGTTTGAAATGAATGGCAGAAGGTCTTTTGCATGAATAACTCCCTGAATTTTATCAATGGTTTCCTGGTAAAGCGGAATTCGCGTATGCCCTTTGCTCTTGATCAAGTTCAGCAATTCATCTATTGATGCATCATGTGATATGCAAACCATATCCGTTCTCGGTACCATAATTTCTCTGACACTCGTATCACCAAACTCAAAAATATGATGGATCATTTCCTTTTCTTCTTCTTCCAATTCTCCCTGCTCTTCCCCGATTTCCAGTAAAACCTGAAATTCGTTCGCCTGGAGCATTGATTCTTCATCGGATTCTTTGATATGGAAAATCCGGGTAAACCATGAAATACTTTTGTCGATAAGAAATCCGATTGGCAGCAGAAAATAATTTATGGCTGAAATGATTAATGAGACGCGTGCTGCAAAAGAGACAGGGTTTTTCACAGCAATGATTTTTGGAGTAATTTCACTTATGACCAGAATCAGGAATGTGACAACGACGATATTGAGAAGGACGCCAACTTGTTTGCTAAAATACGCTTTTTCACTTTCACAGAGAGATGTCGTCAGTATGGCCGCCAGTGAAGCTGCGGTTACGTTGGCGAGGGTGTTGCCGATTAAAATGGTAATGAGCAAGCGGCGGGGATTTTTGAGCAATTTGAGAACACGAGCAGATTTTTTTCCGGATTGTTTTGCGAGTTGTTCACGTAACAAACTGTTTATCGAAAAAAAGGCGGTTTCTGATCCCGAAAAAAATGCCGATAAAAGTAAAAGAACTAAAATAGCCAATAGATAATATGTGAACAAGCCAACTGACAATATAAATGCTTCCTCCTTGGTTAACTAGTATTTTTGTAAATATAATAAATTTCAGGGGAAATATGCAAATTAATGTTGAAGAGCTTTATTTTCTTTTGCTGTCATAACCCGGCGTTCCGATTCGGTTTGATCGTCATATCCCAGCAAGTGATACACGCCGTGTGCAACAAGTCTTGATACCTCATTTTGAAAAGAGACTTTATATTCTATGGCTTGTATTTTAGCCCGTTCCGCGCTGATATAAACTTCCCCTACCATTTCATCTGCCTCACTTAAATTAAAAGACAAGACATCTGTTGCATTATTTTTACCAAGAAATTTTTTATTCAGCTTGGTGATATATTCATCGTTGACGAAAATAATATTTATGGTCCATTTTGCCGGCTGATTTTCGCAAGACAAAATCCATTG
Organism: Actinomycetota bacterium; assembly: GCA_011682565.1. Taxonomy (GTDB): domain Bacteria; phylum Zhuqueibacterota; class Zhuqueibacteria; order Residuimicrobiales; family Krinioviventaceae; genus Hydrothermomicrobium. The sequence continues at coordinate 2,521 of JAACEJ010000004.1, forward strand.
AACCATAGTTTCCAGTCGCGGAAAATCAATTAAATTTTCATCAGCGACAACTTTTTCTATGTGAATACTATTTGTTGTTTTTCGATTCACTTTTTTGTTTTGATTGTTCTTTTGGCTTTATTGTCGGATATTCGATCCGGCCATGGAAAACGCCGTTTAAAATTTTTTGGAATGCATCGGAAATTTTATGAAGATCGTGCAAGGTTAACGGAGAATCGTCCAATTCTCCGCTTTTGAATCTTTCATCGATAAGCTGTTCCACAAGTCCCTTGATTCGACTTGGGGGCGGATCTTTTAATGTCCGCGAAGCAGCTTCCACAGCATCTGCCATCATAACAATTGCTGTTTCCCGGCTTTGGGGACGTGGCCCCGGGTAGCGAAACTCGTTTTCTGAAACTTGTTCTTCTGTGCTGTTTTCCAATGCCTTTTGGTAGAAATATTTCATCAGACTTGTGCCGTGATGTTGATATATAAACGCTTCAATTTCTTTTGGCAGATTGTGCTGGCGGGCCATTTCCGCACCCTTGCGAACATGATTGCCTAAAATAAGTGAACTCATTGAAGGGGTTAGTTTTTCCTGCGGATTTCTGCCCTTGATTTGATTTTCAACAAAATACTCGGGTTTTTCCATCTTGCCGATGTCGTGGTAATAAGAGCCGACACGTGCCAGGAGGGCATTTCCACCAATGGCTTCGGTTGCCGCCTCGGCTAAATTACCCACCATAATACTATGGTGATAGGTTCCCGGAGCACGGATGGCAAGCTGCCTTAATAAAGGCTGATTAAGATCGGACAACTCGAGTAAAGTCATATCTGTCGTCATGTCAAAAACAAATTCCAGTATAATTATGAGACCATAAGCAAAGATCGGCGCTAAAAAGCCGTTGATGATGCCAAAGCCCCAGTCTCGGAGTGTCTCTTGGAAACCAACGTAGCTCACAAGATTGTGTACACTTGCAGAAAAAATGTATGCAAACGCAATCAGGGCAATGGATCGCAGTACCCAGTTCCGTGTGCGTACACGGCTGACGGACAGAACTGCGATAGAACAGACGAATAATGAAACAAATGTGATTCCAAATTCATCTCCACGCATGCCGCCGATGAGAAAGCTTGTTGTGATGGAAAAAAGAAAACCAACAAAAATATCAAAGAAAATTGTAATGATAATTGCTCCCATAGCAACAGGGATGAGATATACTGATAATTCAAAACGATTGAGCAGAAAGGTCAGAAATGCAATCACAAAAATATTCAGAGCAATCAAAACGAGTTTATTATTGTCCTCGAGAATTTCTTTATGATATCTGTAAAGAATAATAACCAGGATTGTGAGCAGACAAAGGATAAAGAAAAACTTGCCAATCCCCGGCGCCATTTTCGACCAAAAGCCGGCAGCCTCGCCTCGCTCCGCTTTGGCAATGGCCAACGAGTTTAGTTTTGCAACAACTTCTTTTGTCACTCTTTCATGGCTGTCAATGATTCTCTCTCCGGCAAGGACCTGGTCTTTCGCAAGCGGAACATTTGCTATGGCGTCTTCGATTCTGCTGTCTGTTTCTTCTTTGTCAAAGAGGACATTCGGCACCAGAAAATGATCAGCTATTTGGTAGGCAATTTTGATTTTTTTATCATCTAATTTTTTTTGCGCCCGCAGCTTTTCCAGCAAGTTATCATAGCTCTCTTTGAGGTCCTGGTAGAAATTCAAATCCTCTAACATTTCCTGACCATTTTCGCGTACGGAAATCTTTCCCTGTGGTGATTGCAGGTTTTTCTTTTCGAGATCCAAAATCCCGGCAGAATATAGCTCTTTGACAATAGGTTCCACAGTCTGAGCAATTTGGTTGAATGCCGCCAGTCGATTTTTGATAAAGTTTTTTTGTTGCTTTGCGGGAGGTTGCTGGTCGGTGAACCCCGACCAAAGTAAACTGATATTTTCTTTTGATAACGCTATGCCGGATTCTCTGACAACTGTTTCCAGGTCTTCAAATAGGGATTTGTTGTCTTTTAAAATTGTTTGCACCCGTCCGATGAATTGAGCCAATTCTTCCAGTTGTTTGGTTTCGATTGCGGGGTCGCGTTGAAAGACTGGGGCAACATTTTCCCGCGCCGTAATAATATCCTGGTTGTATTCTTGTTCGCTTTTATTAACGGGGAATGTAAAAGGAGCAATAATTTCCTGTCCAATATAGACGCGACCTTCCTTCAAATCGGCAAATTGAAAAGATTTTCCTCTGGGAAAGAGCAGAGTGAGCAAAACAGCGAAAAGAAGTGCAGCTCCGATTTTGAGACCATACTTTTTTATCCAAGTTGTCTTTTTGTCCCCTCCGCTATTAATGCCTGTTTCATGAGGTTTCTTTAACTGGAAGCGCTGAAAAATTTGGTTAAATAATGTTGAACGCATTTAGAGTCAATCGTTAATGTGAATGAGTTGCATTGGCCTGGTCATTATCCTGATTATTAAAATCCTGGTAAGCATTGATAATTTTTTTGACCAGTTTGTGGCGCACGACATCTCTATCGGTAAGAAAGATAAAATCAATTCCTTCAATGTCTTGTAATATTTGTATAATTTGCACAAGACCGGATGTGGCTTTAGCGGGCAAATCGATCTGGGTAATATCACCCGTAATAATCGCTTTAGAGTTTGCACCCAAACGAGTGAGAAACATTTTCATTTGCAAGGGTGTCGTGTTTTGTGCTTCGTCCAGGATAACAAAGGCGTTGTTTAAAGTCCGGCCCCTCATGTATGCGAGCGGCGCAATTTCTATAACGTGGGACTCCAGTTGCCGCTTTAGTTTGTCAAGCGGAACCATTTCATAAAGCGCATCATAAAGCGGACGCAAATAAGGATCCACTTTGTCGCGAAGATCGCCGGGAAGAAATCCGAGGTTTTCTCCGGCTTCCACTGCCGGACGGCAAAGAATGATTCTTTCGACTTCTTTTTCTTTTAATTTTGAGATGGCTACGGCTACGGCAAGATATGTTTTACCTGTACCGGCCGGCCCGACGGCAAAAACAATGTCATTATTTTGCGTTGATTGGTAATAGGTGAGCTGCCCTTCGCTGCGGGGTTTTATTGCATTCTTTTTCGTGTACAATATAACAGACTCGATATCTTGACGAGAGGTTGATTTTTCCCCCCAGTCGGTCAAACGGGCGACGGTTTCGATATCGTCCTGAGTGAGTGCACCATTACGGTTTAACATCAGAAAAAGCTCTGATACGATGCATTCTGCTTTGTCAACTTCGGAAGGCTGGCCTTTGATAATAATTTCGTTTCCTCTGGCAATTATCTTTGCTTTTAAAACGTCGGACAAAACCCGAATGTTATTGTCCTGCGTGCCATAAAAGGAGAGCGGATCAACACCGCGCAGAGAAATTCGTTTTTCCGCTAGTTGCTTTGAATTTACAGATGTAATTTCTTGCCTCGATGATATAAAATATTCAAAAAAAAACTCTCAGCCCGAAGAACATTCAACAGACCGAGAGTTTTAAATGATTTAAACTGGAATGACATACTTGTGATGTATCCGGGCAGTGTCAGGTGTAAGGAACGACTTGTGCTTGTTTATTTGTCCGAATGCAGACGAGTTGACTGTCAATCCTTTGGGATAACCAGGACAGTATACGGGAAAATCATATTTGCATCTTCGCCAATGATGTCTTTGTTCTTCTCGTAAATTTTTGTCCATTTAGAAGGATCGCCTAAAACATCGGCATTGCCTGCAATTTTCTGCAAATAATCACCTTTGGCAACGAGATATTCATCTTCGCCGCTTTCACGGTGAATTTTGAGAATCTGATCGGAATAAATCAGGTCAGGATTTTTAATCTGATCCTTGTTATAGGAATAAATCCGCATCCATTGCATCGGATCGTTATAAATGTCGGATTTACCGGAAATTTTCCACAGATAGTCGCCAACGACCACAGTGTATTCGTCGTAAATTGCTTTTGGCAATTTGTTTTTCAGTTGGGTTAATTTTCCTTCAATGGTCGCGATGAGATTTTGCATCTCAGTCAAAGCAGAGATTCGGTCTTTTTTGTATTCGGCTAATTTCTCATCGTCTGCTTTGATTTCATCGCGTTTTTTGAATAGTTCTTCAGGCGACAAAGCCAGGAGCCCGTCGACCTGAGAATCCAGATCCTGCAGTTTGGTGCGGAATGCATCTACACCAGCTTGATCTGTGCCGATTTCTGTAAGGATTGAACTCCAGATATTATCAGCTTCGTCCTGAGCGGCTTTTAGCTCCGCTTTCAAATTATCAACTTGTTGACTACAATTGTCAGATGCTTTTTTTGCGTTAGCTTCTCGTGTTTGCCATTCCTGCAGTTGTGCGTTGTATTGTTCCATCGTCATTTTTTCTTGTGAGAAAACGAGAGAAGAACCAAACAGGAACGAGAAAGCGAGCGCTATCGCAAAAAAATAAAAAACTTTGTTGGAAACACGCATTAGCTTCCCTCCAATATTTAAATTTCAGTAATTCCAAAATTTGTTACTTTTACATGGCTGACAGTCTGTTTGAAACGTCAGCTTTTTCCTGCTTCAAGTCCGCCACCTTTTGTTTTGCCTTGGCCACCTGGCTTTCAAGGTTAGCTTTCTCACTTTGGCAATCGCTTTGCGAGCTTTCAGCCGACAAAGCAGCAGATTTTGTTTCTTCTAACATCTTTAGCTGGTCTTCGTTTGGTCCGCCATGACAACCCGCAAGTATGAACACAAACAACGCAACCGCTGCGAAACTACCAATAGTTCTGAGAATTTTTTGCATATACACGACACCTCCTTTCAAGGACTTTTTTTGTTTCCGGAACTTACTTTTTGTTTGATTGAGTAATTGGATTCGATTTTATACAACTAGCAATTATCTTTAAATTTGTGTCCATTTTAATAAAAAAAAGGCTAATAGTCAAGAGGAAAATCTATCTAACGCTTTTTAAATTCATCGGGAACGGGCATCATTTTTTCAGACTTGTTGACGAAAACAAATTTCATATCTGCAACTGTTGCTATTTTTTGTGTCGTTGTATTATGATTTGAATAAATTTTAAATAATTCTGCGCACTTTGATTGTTTCTGCGATGTGTTTCATAATGTCGAAAACGTGGGCGGATATTTGGCTGTCAACATCGACAACAAGATAACCGACAGTGCCTCTGGCCTGCAAAATTTGCCCCTCAACATTTATGTCTCGCCGTGCAAAAACGCTGTTTATTTTAGCAAGGACGCCGGGAACATTTTTATGAAAATGAAGAATTCTATGTGTTCCGGGTACACGGGGCAAGTCGATTTCCGGCAGATTAACCGCACCAATAGTCGCTCCGGTGTTAATGAATCGCAAAAGTTTTTCGCTAACATACCTGGAGATGTTTTCCTGCGCTTCCTGCGTGCTACCGCCAATGTGTGGGGTCAGTATAACATTGGGTACATTTTGCAGGGGCGAATGAAAGGGTGCTTTGGGTTCAGCCGGCTCTTCAGGGAAAACATCCACGGCTGCTCCGGAGATACATTTTTTTATGAGGGCATCACGAAGTGATTCAAGATCGATGACCTGGCCGCGGCTGGCATTGATGAGAAAGGCGCCGGTTTTCATCATGGAAATTTCTTTCTTGCCAATCATTCCTCTCGTTTCCGGTGTATCCGGTACGTGCAGTGTCACGACGTCCGAGCGTGTGAGCACATCATGCAGGTCCTTTGCCCGCCTGACATTTCCCAGGGGCAGCTTGTCAGCAATATCATGGAAAATGACCGACATGCCGAGATTTTCCAGAAGGATCGAAACTTGTGAACCGATGTGGCCATAGCCTATGATCCCTGCTGTTTTGCCGCGGATTTCTGTACACCCGCTTGCGCCCTTTAGCCATTTTCCCTGGTGTGCTGCGGAACTTTTTTCAATGACGCGGCGCATGAGCATAATGACTTCTCCAGCCACAAGTTCTGCAACACTCCGTGTGTTGCTGTAAGGCGCGTTAAACACCGGAAGGCCGGAATTGGTTGCAGCGGTTAAATCAATTTGATTTGTACCGATGCAAAAAGCCCCGATTGCCCAAAGATTGGGAAGGCACGAGATGACCCCGGCGGTGAGTTTTGTTTTTGAGCGAAGGCCTATAATGTTAGCGTTTTCTGCCAGAGTGCATAATTCTTTTTCACTCCAGGAAACCTTGTAATGTTCGGTATTGCAAGCACTTTGTATGAACCGATTTTTTGCACTTTGGTGGATATTCTCAAGCAAAATGATTTGCGGTATTTTTTCTTTTTCAGGCGGAGATGAAATCACAAAGGCTTCGGCTGACTCGTTTGATAATTCTTCCGTCGAACAAAAAAGCGGTAATAATTGATCAAACCGGTCGACAACAAAATCCGCCTGTTTTTTAATGTTGGGCCGGGAGTTGGCCCCGGAAAAATAAACAAACGTCTGCGCAATGTTGTTTTTACGAATGGCGAGATCGGAAAATCCATCACCGACAACCGCAGTATCTCCGCCCTCCAGCCGGCCCTCATTTTTTAGCCATTCGGCGATATAAACTTTTCCCATGCTCATAAACAGCGGGCGCTTTTCATTTACGCCGAGAACCTGATTTCCCTGAGCGCGAATCCTGTTTGCAAAAGTATTTTCCTCGCTTATGCCCAACTCTTTTGCTACCGGTTTTACGATTTGCTCGAAACTTGTACTGAAAACAAAAAGTGATTTGCCGCGGCTTTGCAAAGCAGAGATTGTTTCCTTGACCGTGGGATTTATTGTTTCGAGAATTTTTTCGGCAGCGGCTTTCACATCCGCGAGTGTGATTTCCGCTAAAGCAAAACGCTTGTGAAAAGCCTCGCTCAGCGGCATTTCACCGTTGGTAACAGTATTTGTTATTTCACGCAACTGTTTGAGTTTATCGTCCCGCTCTTTTTCTTCAATCTTTTGCAAAGCGTTTTGAATGACGAGTTCAATACCTTCTGCATTAATGATTGTACTGTCAAAGTCAAAGATGATGTTCCTGATCATTTGTTTTGTTCTTTCTCCGGAAATTTATTTAATCTTTGTCGTGGATGAGTCTGAATATAAACAAAATTTAATGATTAAAATTTTAAGAATCAATAACGGGATTTGCTTGAATTAACGCATTTTCAAGCTTTAATGATTTATAGTCATTTTTTTACTTGACATTAAGAATCCTTTTTGTAAATTAATATACCGTTTGAGGCAAACGATTGTAACAAGAGTCACCATAGAGAAAGGCTTCTATTCTGACAACCCTAAAAGATGTCGCTGCAGTGGCCGGAGTTCATCCTTCCACAGTATCCAGAGTCCTTCGGGGCAAAGAAAACATTCCAATACCGGAAGTTACTCGTCAACGAATTAAAAAAGCTGCCAAAGACTTGAAATATCTTCCTGATGAAAGAGCCCGGGCCCTTCGGTTGGGAAAGAGTCACACTATCGGTCTGGTTGTTCCCGATATTTCAAATGTGTTTTTTGCAGAGATTGCAAAAAGCATTGAAATTGAAAGTTATAAAGCAGGCTATACCCTCGTTGTTTGTGATACCAATGAAGAGCAGGAGAAGGAAGTACACTTTGTCAATAACTTGATCAGCCGTGGTGTAGATGGCCTCATCATCGCCCCTGTTCAGGATTCAGATGGTCATATCTTGGATTTGAAAGAAAAAAATTACCCATTTGTTCTGATTGACCGTTGTTTTGAGGATATGGAAGCGAATGCCATTATTAGTGATAACGAAGATGCGGCTTTCAAAGCAGTTGCTCATTTAGCGGGGCTGGGACATAAACGAGTTGGATTTTTGAGTGGAAGACAGAACATTTATACAATTAAAAAAAGACTTGCCGGGTACAGGAAAGCAGTTAAGGAATACAATTTAGAAAGAAATGAGGCTTTAATTTGCGGAAACGGTTTTACTTTTGAAAGTGGCTATGAAGCAACGCTCGAGATATTACTCCTTCCGAATCCTTCTACTGCACTATTAATTTCCGGAAATATTATTACCCTTGGAGCAATCAAAGCTATTCTTGAAAAAGGATTAAATATTCCTGACGACATTTCCATGATTGGATTTACTGATAACATCGTCTCCCCCTATCTTGTTTGCCCGCTGACAACTATATCACACCCATTACGGGAAATGGGAAAGAAAGCTTTTGATTTGCTCATCAAGCATGTTGAGTCGAAAGATAATTTACCCTTCACCGAAGAAATAATTAAAACCCAATTTCATGTACGAAGATCAACAGACCGCGTTCTTTCTCAAGTGGAAGCTGCTTGGTAAAAAGTTGTTTCTGAGCAAAGCGCACTTTGTAAGGTAGAATATTACACCAAAGAATGAATTGATTTTTAAAATTACGGTTGTTTTTAATTTTAATATGGAGTGGAGATGTGAATTCTAAAGTATTTAATTACAAACTGATTCTGTTAACATTGGCTGTTTCCATGTTTTTCAGTACGATACTTTTTGCCGGGGTTACGGGTAAAGTTTCCGGTGTCGTCAAGGACAAAGATACGGGAGAAGTTTTACCCGGCGCCAATGTTGTTGTTGAAGGCACCAACCGGGGTGCGGCCGCGGATGCAAACGGGAATTATTTAATTCTCAATTTGCCACCCGGGGAATACACACTCAAAGTGCAAATGATCGGCTACCAGCCGACGCGCATCACCGGCGTACAGGTTTATACGGACAGAACAACCAAGGTGAATTGTGAACTCTCCATGACCGTTATCGAGGGTCAGGAGGTGACCATTGTCGCCGGGCGTGAACCTGTTGAATTTGATCGTACGAATACAGCCTCGTATGTCAACTCGAAAGAAATGGACGCCTTACCTGTTTCAAATCTCTCGCAAGTCATCCAGATGCAGGCTGGTGTTGTTACCGGATCAGGGGGGGCGCTTCACTTTCGCGGTGGAAGAAGCCGCGAGGTTGCCTATATGATTGACGGCATCCCGGTATCAAATTCTTTCAGCCAGGGAGGTGGTTCCAACGTTACGGTTGAAACGAATTTCGTTAAGGAACTCCAGGTTATCACCGGAACTTTTAATGCTGAATATGGAGCTGCCCAATCAGGTATCATAAATATTATAACCAAAGTTCCTGAAAATAAATTCGATGGTACGGCTGAAGTCTGGACGGGCGGATATTATGCGCCGGGAAAGCCGATGTATATCGGCCTTGATTCCTATAATCCTGTTACGGATAAGGAAGTAAAATTTTCAATTAGTGGGCCTCTCCCTTTTCCCAAAAAACTGGGGAAACTGGGCTTTTTTCTGAATGGACGTATTATTAATAATAACGGTTTTCTGAACGGGCAGCGCCGTTTTATGCCAACAGACGGATGGGAAATTAAAGTCTATCGGGAATGGTATCGGGCGATTTATGATCCGGAAGACAATTTTGTTATCCCGTTACCTGATTCTTTGCATACTGGAGATGGCAAGATTGTACCCATGAACTGGGGTAAGCGGTACAATTACAATTTAAAGCTTGTTTATCAACCTTTTAATGCTGTGACATTATCGTATAACTTTTTTCACAATAATGGACACAGCAAATCTTTTAGCAGCAGTTGGAGATTTTGTCCTGACGGAACACCTGAGGGGTGGAGCAGTGCCGTTACACACATGCTGACAATGACAAGTGTCCTGGCTGAAAACATATTTTTTAACTTGCGTTTTTCTTACCAAATAAACTCTAATAAATCATACAAGTATAAAAGCGCGAAGGATCCTCGATATCAGACCACTGCAACCAACGCCTGGGACCCGGGACAAATAACAGGATTTGATTTTGGCGGCATCAGTAGTTGGAATCGATCCTGGTTTGACCAAAAAACACAATTGGTGAATGGTGATATAACCTGGCAAATTAATCATATTGTTGAACTGAAAGCCGGGTTCGAAGGCAAGCTTCATGATTACCATTATAAAAGCGCTCCCATGCGCGAAGTTTTCGGTTTTGAAGAGATACAGTTTCCTTATACTCGTTCAGAGATCGAGCAATACAATTTTCAGTACGAGTTCTTTAAAGATACAACGAGCAACTATTTGTATTCCCATAAGCGTTTAAGAGAGAGTTCCCCTGACAGTTTACGCGATCAACAGTTTTTTGTTGAATACGATCGTAAACCGCGGGATGGTTCTGCTTATGCACAAACAAAACTGGAGATGGGTGAGCTAATTTTAAATGCAGGTCTTCGGGCAGATTTTTACTGGCCAAGGGATCGCTATGCACCTGATTATTCCATCGTTCCGCCTGAACTGGTCGGTAACTCTATGTTTTATGTTCCGGCAAAAATGAAATGGCAATTGAGTCCGCGCTTTGGACTTTCATTCCCAATCTCCGACAAGGGTGCTCTTCGATTGTCTTATGGACATTTTTTCCAGATGCCAAGCTATCAAAAGATGTATCAAAACCCTGTGCTTGAGAATTATAATCAATATAGCATTGCTGATTCAAGAATTGGTAACCCAAATCTAAAAGCAGAAAGAACAGTTCAATATGAAATAGGACTGCAGCAGCAACTGACATCGGATATTTCCTTTGAATCTTCTGTTTACTATAAAGATATTCGCGATCTGTTGGGTATTGAAATTTTGACCTTGAGTAATGCGGCCACGTTTTATCGTTATGTCAATAAAGAATACGCAAATTCTATGGGATTTACCATTGCTTTTAATCAAGGGCTTGCCGGCGGCATTTTATCTTCAAGGGTTGACTATACTTACATGATCGCCAAGGGAAGTGCGAGTAACGCTGAAACCTTGAGAGATATTTCTGTCATTGCCGGGCATGGCAAAGGCGCATACAATCTGGCGATTCGAAAAATTAATTATCTTAATTGGGATCAGACCCATACCTTAAATGCATCGGTAACGATTCATCCGACACCCACCTGGAATATAGCAGCTATCGGACAGATTGGATCCGGGCTCCCGTTTACACCGGCAACACTTGATCCGTCTATTGATCTCCCCGGAGGAGAATGGGATAACAAGGGTAGAAAGCCGGTCCGTTGGCAGCTTGATTTACTCCTTTCAAAATCATTTAAATTTGTCGGATACAAGTGGACGGCTATGATAAAAGCATTCAATGTCTTTGACCATTTGAATGAAAATCGTGTGAATCGCATTACAGGACAAGCAGGGCCGGCAGCTTATTTGCCCGAGGTGGCGAGAAAGCGTTATTCACGCCTTGCGCGGATTGGGGAATTTACCAGAGATGAGGCGGACTATAACCCGACCTGGTATTCACGTCCTCGTTTTATACAATTTGGCTTACAAGTTGGATTTTAAGACAAAAGGTGAATGAAATGAAAAGACTATTATTTTTAAAAATGATAAACTTGTTGCTGGGAATCATCTTGGTGCTTTTTTTCAGCATACATTCAGTTCGCGCCCAGGAATTCAGTCCAAGTAACCGGGCTTATAAAACCGACGTGAGCAGAAAAGGAACTTCCGCAGGGACTATGCTCGAAATTGGAGTAGGCGCCCGGGCAGAAGCTATTGGCGGCGCCTTTACGGCAATTGCCGATGATCCTTCGGCTCTGTATTGGAATCCGGCGGGCATTACAAATATTAGTTCAATTAGTGCACAATTCACTCGTTTGAATTGGCTTGTTGATACGAAATATCATGCTTTGGATATTGTTGTCCCATTGCCGATGATGAGTTGGGCCGTGGGCTTTCATCTTGCAATGCTGGATTACGGAACAAGTCCTGTCAGAACTATTTTTCGCCCGGAAGGGACAGGAGAATTTTATAGCGCCAAGGACATGGTAGCAGGTTTGTATTTGGGCATGGCCATAACGGACAGAATTTCGGTCGGCCTTGGTGCAAAGTATTTTTATGAAAGAATCTGGCACGTGGATGGATCTAATATTGCTTTTGATGTTTCTATTTTATACAAAACCGCATTGAAAGGCTTTCGGATTGGCGGTGCTATTGCCAATTTTGGTCCTGAATTCAGACTTAGCGGTCGTGATTTGACAAGGTCTATAGACTCTGATGGACGGCGGGATATATTCTTTAATAATGACCAGGTTCCGGTAAATCTTGAAACAGAGAAATATCCCTTGCCGCTTTTGTTTCGTTTTGGCCTTGCCTATGACTGGGAATTTAATCAAAACAATGTGCTTACCATTTCTTCCGATTTAAACCATCCAAGTTCCAGCACGGAAAGTATTAACCTGGGGATGGAATTCAAAACAATGAACGCTTTTTACTTGCGCGCCGGATATCAGTCCCTCTTTGAACGAGGCGCCACAAACGGGCTTACATTGGGTGGCGGATTAAAATATAAAGTTCTTGGTCAGTCAACAATTACTGTTGATTATTCCTGGTCCGATTGGACAATATTGGACTCGGTAAACAGATTCACTGTTGGTATATCTGCTTATTAAGCATTTTTGAAATTGTAACAGGAGTATTGAAATGTCAAACAAACGATTCTGGATATTCAGGGCTCTGATCGCTCTACTATTTATAATTTCCGGGCAAATATTCGCTCAGCAAGGTCAGTTAATCGACAGGTATAACCTTAGTCCCATGCATTGGGTTCGATTTCGTGCACGAGGCGTTTTTGACAGAAGTCTGATTTACTGTCCGGTGTGGAATATTGGCAATTTCGCTGATTCCGATTTATCTCCCGGAGAGCGGCTAAGATGGCCCGGTAGTGAAGGATTAAGTTATGGCAGCTATTTCTGCTTTTATATCGGCGCACTGGTGCAGGACATGTCCATGTACAAGGGCAAAGTTGTTCCACCGCGAAGTGAATGGACCGGCAAAGAATTTCCTATTGTGAGTGATTCTTATTTTCGTATCTATGGCCCCTCTTCAAATGCGCAGATGTCATCGGACAGGACGCACCAGTGTGTGTGGTCTGCCCGGCCGGGTTACTTTAATGATGGTTACGGAGGATGGGTGAACGGTGTGGATGAGGATGCCAACCATAACGAACAATTGGATGCCGGTGAAGATTTAAATTTCAATGGCATACTTGACCACAATCTTGAACCTCCTGAAAGGCTCATCAAAAGCATGGCTATGAGCACGGACATTCGAACATGGCCGGAATACTGGCCGGCAGGTTCTTATATTGGTGATGACAGACCCCCCAAAAGCCGTAAACCGGGTAAAAGGGCCGGCATTTGGAATGGTGAATATGGCGAGAAAACAATCGCAGATCAGGAATCCTATTACGTTATGGATGACCATGAAAACGACTGGTGGAATGGTTGGAAAACAGAAAAATATTGGCCGATGAAAAAGGATGACGGCACGCCGGATTCAACCCCGTGGATTAAAGACGGTATTGCCGGGGCCGGTATCGAGGTTGAGGGCCGGGGCTACACCTGGTTTCATCCGCTGGCTGAAGATATTTTGGTCAATTTATATCGGGTGAGAAACTATAGTGATTATGTTCTTCCACATGTTGTAACCGGCATTTATGCTGACGCAAATATTGTCCAAGCCACATATAATGAAGTCAATTATATTGTAGCAACTTATGATTATACCGGAGAAGGCGGAAGAACAGACTTTGATATCATGTACCAGTGGCACAAATTTCCCGAACAACTCGGCACAAAGAAAAAAGTCGGCGTCTTTGGATTTGCTTTTCTCGAAAGCCCGGGTATCGATTATAACGGAATAGATGATGATGCAGACCACATGATAGACGAATCCATGCATAACAACATCGATGACGACGGAGATTGGCAGCCATTTGATGATTTCGGTCTTGATCGAATTGGCCCGGACGATCCGGACTATGAAAAACCGGATATTGGTGAAGGCAATGGAATCTGGGATACGGAAGACACCAATCATAACGGCGCTCTCGACAAGGGAGAGGATATAAATCATAACGACCATCTTGATTTTGAGCCGGTTAACGATGATGTTGGCACGGACGGCGTGGGACCCCAAGACAATGAATATCGCGGACCCGATTCGGATGGAACTGAATGTAATGGTTTGATGGATCATGGTGAACCAAATTTCGACGAAACCGATATTGATGAAGCGGATCAGGCAGGTCTTAAACATGTTTACGCTTATGAAGTCAACAATGATCTTTTAAGCGACAAAAGGTACTGGGAAAAGTATCTGCGCAGGGAGGATCAGCGAATAGAAGAGTCGGACGATGACCTTTGTTTTACATTTGGCGCTCGTGAAATAAAATTGGAAAAAATGAAATATAAACGTTTTGCCATTGCCGCGATTATGGGACAGGACAATGAGGACGTTGTTCGTAACAAGTCCATTATGCAGCGGATATATAATGCGAATTACCATTTTCTCACGCCTCCGGTGCAGCCCACGCTCATTACCGTTGCTTCGGATAAAAAGGTTCAGCTTTACTGGGATACTGCTGCCGAAAATTCAAAAGATCCGTTTTTTGGCAATGATTTTGAAGGGTATCGGGTGTACAAAAGCACGGACCCCGATTTTTATGATCAAAAAACGATTACCGATGCTTTTGGAAATGTTTTGCTTTATAAACCCATCGCAATTTACGATAAAATCGACGGTTTGAAGGGACCACACCCGGTTGCTTTCCCCGGTCTTGGCGTGCACTATAATATGGGTACGGACAGCGGATTAAGGCATTCCTATAAAGATACGCTGGTGGATAACGGACGGAAATACTTTTACGCGGTATCTTCTATCGATGTAGGAAACGATACTGATTTTTTTGAGCGCGGACTTGTTACATTAAAACATCCCATGAAAGCGATGCCCAGTGAATCTCCGTTTAATATTACGGTTAATCGTCTTGGAGAGGTCGTATTCAGAGATCGAAACACCGGCGTTGCTATACCGACGCAAATGGCTGCCGGCTATAAAGATCCCAGTGTTGATACACTGCAAATTAAGCATGTCAGCGGATTTGCTTACGGCGGCCGGCACAACATCGAGGTCTTTAACAGAGAGCATGTCAACGTAGGAAGCGAATATGAAATGACGTTCTCTGATGATCACTGGTTGGATAAGCTGGATTCGACCATGCAGCATGGATTGATTACCGGAATTAAACTGAAAAATTTAACTGCGGACAGTGTGTTGTTTGATTTGCATGACAGCACTCACCAGGCTTTTATGAATAATGTACCGCCTGTTCTGGAAAGAACACTTTATGAAGGCCTGCATTTTGATTTGACATGGCCCGTTCCCAGGCGTAGTGACTGGTGGAATAGTGACCACGATTGGGCGCATCGCGGGACAGAGCTGATTACATGGGATAAACGTGGACGTAAAACCAGAGAATGGCAGAAATGGACCAAAGGCGATGCAAATCTTTTTGCTTATACTCTCCAGGTACGTGCGGAAGGATATGCCCTTCCCTATGATTTTGAAATTCGTGTAGGAGATATGGGAGTCGATACATCCCGCACGGTCAAGTACACTCCACAAGGTAGGATAAATGAAGTCATTCCGCTTAACTTTTCAACCTGGAATGTTTCAGATCCATATAATGAAAAGAAAATGCGCGTCAAAGTTTACTATGATTTGACCAAAGAATCGGCCGACAAAGTGCCTGATATGAAGGGACAAATTTGGGACAGCACTCGAATTGTCATTCTTTTCGGTCCTCACCAGAAAAACGGTAAAACGCAATACTATTCATCCTGGGAAATCAGGTTTAATAAGGATATTCATGATTCCCTGAGTCCCGTTATTGCACCTAAAAAGGGAGATGTCTATCGTTTTCGTACCATTCGCAATCCCGACAGAACCGATGTTTATCGATTCAAGATTGATGGCGGTGTCTTTAAAAAAGAGATGGCCAAAGACAGAATGAAGGATATCTATGTTGTGCCCGATCCCTATGTCGCTTTCAGCGGCTTAGAGTCGATGTACTATCTTGGAGGCCGGGCTTCCAGAAAAATTGAGTTTGTAAATTTACCGCCTCAATGTTCGATAAAAATATTTACCACGAGCGGAAAACTTGTGAGAGAACTTCAACATAATTCGTTGGTTGATTATAGTCGTCAGTCATGGGATCTGACAACTGAAGACGGCCCTGAAATTGCCTTTGGTGTATACTTTTATGTTGTCGAAGCAAAAGACATAGGAACTTTTAAAGGCAAGTTTGCGGTTATTAAATAAAACAATTATTATTAGCTCAGTACATTTGTCGTAAGCAGTAAGCAGTAAGCAGAAGAATGCGCCAAAAAAATAACACAGAAATTTCAAACATCAGAAATTCAATAAGGATGTAACTAAAACAAAAAAAAGTAGTCATATTATAATGCTTCATCTCAAATATCGGTATATTTTATTTTTACTAGTCATTGCAAGCTTGTTTGCATTTTGTGGCAAAGTACATAAAAATGAAATTATTGCAAAGGTCGGCAATGATATCATCACTGTTGATGAATTCAAGTATAGTTACGAGTTCAGTTTTTCACCGACTCGGACGGGACCGAATCCCAGGAAAACTTATCTGGATTATATGATCAAGGAAAAACTGCTTGCCCTTGAAGGTTATGAAAAAGGATACCGGAAAAGCTCTTATGTAAAGCGTCGTATGTATCAACGGCGCTACCTGGATATCCTGGAAACATACTATCAAAAACATGTCCATGATAAAGTCGAAATTCCCAAGGATGAAATACAGGATGCTATCAAAAAAGGCAGCGTCAAGTTCAGGATAAGAATATGGCCGACCGAGGACTATGACAAAGCAAAGAAGGCCCTGGCTGAGGCACGCAAAATCGGACTGCCGCAATATATGGAAAAGCAATTTGCCAAAAAGGAAATCCCGCTCGATCGGGAAAAGAAATTTGAAACAGACTGGATTGACTTTTTGGATATCAGACCGGAGATTTTAAATGGGATTAAAGACCTGGAAGTTGGCGAGATTTCGGAACCCATTCCTTTCGATACCGGCTATGCATTGTTTCAGGTTCTTGATATTCAACGCCATGGAATCAAGGTTGAAGAGCTTGAGCGCGGCGTGAAAAGAAAAAGAATGATGGATCGCCTGCACAATATAAAAGCGAATAAGATTGTACATGCTTTAATGGATTCCATTTTAACTCCGATGGAAATCAGGGTCAACGCACAATTCGTTGACAAACTGGCGCCATTGTTGTTTAACTGGGTGAATGATGGATTGCCAACCGGACTATACTTGCCGGATTTTTTTAAGAATCCGCTGCCCGATTCATCCAAACAATATCTCAAAGATTTGCAAGGCATGCTGGACGAAACACTTGTTACATATAATGGTGGAATAAAAACTGTCCGCGATTATATTCGTTATATGGATTATTATAGAAGAAATTTAAAAAGAAAATCATCATTGGAAGAATTTGAGCCTGTTCTTTTAACAGAAATAGGCCGTATGATGAAAAACGATGTTTTTGTCGAGTTGGGAGAAAAGGAAGGCTATGCAAACGTAGACAGTGTTGCAGAGGATTTGCATCTCTGGGAAGACAAATGGGTTTACGAAGCATATCGCATCGATCAGGTAAAAGGTCTAAAGGCAACGGAGGATGAAGAGAGAGCGTATTTTAAAAAGAACTGGAAGACGCTTCCTGTGGCAGATGTCGATTCGACCAAGTTTGAAAAATTCCGTCCTTACGTCAGATTGGAAGTACTGCACAAAAAACAGCTTTCCGTACTTGATAAAGAACTGGAAACGTTGTATGAAAATTATCCGGTTTGGATAAATGAGGACAAACTCAATTCACTTGATCTGGATGACAAGGATAAATCCCGGCATATTTCTCTTTTTGTTCGAAAACGTTTTTCTAATCAGGCCGCGGTTCCCACAGTTGATATGAAATGGATCTTTTTTTAAAACGACAAGCGACCCTAAAAGAATATCTGAAAGGAGGTGAGCTTGGCAAGCATTGATTTAATTGGCCCGCAAGTTATTAACCCTTAACAGGAAGGAAAAAACAAAAATCCATTTACAGCCGTAATAATTAGTTACAGAAAAAATAATTTTTAAGGAGTTTATTATGAAAAATATCATAATATTGTTTGTAGTCACTCTTCTTTTCGCCGCCTTCGGCACCTCTTTTGCGCAAGTTACCATTGCAATGGATGGCGACAGCACCGATTGGGCGCAGATACCTGTAGCCGCGACGGCACTTAATAACCTGCCGGATTATTTCCCTGATGAAGTCGGCGCAATTTATTCTGATCGCGTCGACATCAAAACCGTAAAAGCCGTTATTCAGGGAAATAAGTTTTTCTTTTTTATTCGTTTTCAGGGCGGTCCTGTATGGCCGAATCTTGCTTATTCGGAAGATTTCAACGGCACCACAGTTTATCGTTCCCGCGGTTATTATCATTTGAATATCGATCTGGACAACAATCCGGATACCGGCGCAAATACGCACTGGTACGAAGCACACTATACCCCGGTTGGTTATTACAACAGTCAGGGCTTGCCGAATACCGATGCTATCGGTTCTGAAGGATACCTCGAGTTTGGTATTCAAAATCGTTGGAGTCCTCCGAAGGAAGACGGAACCTACAAGCAGGTTTCGTACGCTTCCTATGATATTTCAGATGTTGATTATCATACAGGCCTGGGCGATGAAGCGGATATTTCCGATGTTGAAGTGCAGAATCCCGACAGTCTCGATGCGATGAAGTGGGAAGGTTGTGGCATTAATGAAATTACCGACGACAGCACTCGCTACTTCTGGGCCGGTCATGCCTGGGGCGAAGATTTCCTCGAGTATGGTACGGAATTGACGCAGCAAATCGAATACTGGCATGCAAAAGGTATGGACTATTTTGCTGCCGGTGATACCATTGGTATTGCTGCTTTTATTGAAACGCCGATTGATGACTGGGGCGTCGATGTTGCTCCCAGAGGCGTTGTCGTTGTACCGCAAATTCCTAAGCGTCCTTCCACCATTACATTCGACGGCCAGAACGATGATTGGGCTAACCAGCCCGTGCTTGCAACAGCACTGGACAATCTTCCGGATTACTTTCCGGATGAAGTTGGCGCGATTTATTCTAACCGTGTTGACATTAAAACCGTAAAGGCATTCATTGAGAATGATATGTTTTATTTTAATATTCAATTCCAGGGCGGTCCTGTATGGCCGAATCTTGCTTATTCGGAAGATTTCAACGGCACCACAGTTTATCGTTCTCGCGGTTATTATCATTTGAATATTGATCTGGACAACAATCCGGATACCGGCGCAAATACGCACTGGTACGAAGCACATTACACACCGGTTGGCTATTACAACAGCCAGGGTTTGCCGAATACTGATGCAATTGGTTCAGAAGGATACCTCGAGTTCGGTATTCAAAATCGCTGGAGTCCTCCGAAGGAAGATGGAACCTACAAGCAGATTTCATACGCTTACTATGATATTTCAGATGTTGATTATCATACAGGCCTTGGAGATGAAGCGGACATTGCAAACTTTGAAGTCGTTGATCCTGATAGTATGAGCGCCACGCATTTTTCCGGTTATATGCTGAATGACATTGTACCGGAAGATCACAATCTTTATTTTGCCGGTCATGCATGGGGTGAGGATTTTCTGGAATACGGTGTAGACATTAAACTGATGCGCGAATACTGGGCCGCGAAGGGTTTCAATTATCTGGCTCCCGGTGACACCATCGGCGTTGCCGGCTTTATTGAAACACCGATCGATGACTGGGGCGTCGATGTAGCTCCAAGAGGTGAATTTGTAGTTGGCGCCGGAACAGGTGTTGTTTCGCGTGACCTAGAAGCTCCTCGCTCATTCGAGCTTGGCAATAATTATCCGAATCCATTCAACCCGGATACGCACATCCAATACTATGCACCAAAGAACTCCAATGTAACACTGGAAGTTTTCAATGCATTGGGACAAAAAGTACGCACCCTGGTAGATGGAAATATGAGCAGTGGAAACCACACTGTAACATGGAACGGCAGAAATGAATCCGGCGAACTTGTTTCCAGCGGACTTTATTTCTACACTCTTAAATCTGCTGATCTTCAGATTACAAAGAGAATGGTGTTCCTGCAATAGTGTTATTCTTCTTTGATCAAGGGATTGTCCGAAGGACAATCCCTTTTTTAATGCAGCAATTATAAATAATTGAGGTTTTGATGAAGAATATTAAAAAACTAAGGTATTGGAAACAGTCCATACTGACGGCTGTTTTATTTTCAATGTTGCTCTATTCATGCGGCCAACAAAAGGACAGTGCAAAGCTTGCGGTTTTCGACGGAGGAACCGTTACACAAAAAGAATATATCGATCATTTTCTATCGAGTACCATGTACAAGCCCGGTCTGATGCCTTCTGAAAAGAATCTTTTGGATATTGTTTTCCAAAAGGCAATGGAAAAAATTGCTGTTTTGGAAGCACAGAGCCGCAAAATGGATACTGATTCGGTTCTGGTTTCCGGTGCAAAAAAAATCGCAGATACTAATTTGGCGCAAAAATATATGAGAGCAAAAGTGATCAACCGAGTGGTAACCGACAGCCTGATTAAAAAGTTTTATAATTCCTTTACTCCCCAGTATCACATGCGCTATATTTTGCGGATTGTTTCCGACAGAACCCCTGCCACGACATTAAAAGCACAACAAGATACGATAAATATTATTTACAAGCTGCTCAGAAAAGGACAGAAATTTGAAGACCTGGCTAAAGAATATTCTCAGGATATGGTTTCCAAATCCAAAGGAGGGGATATTGGTTATGTCATCGAGGAATCATTGGGAGATGCAAAACTTCGTCGAGTCATGGAAACGCTGCCGGAAGAATCATACTCGAAACCCTTTCGTGGGGTGTCCGGCTATTATATTTTTTACAAGGGGGAAACGCGAAATGTGTCTGTGCCTGAATTTGATAAAGTGAGATTAAAAATATGGCAAACGCTTTATCGTACTCGTCGTTATCAAATTGAACAACAAGCAAAAGAACTTTTTAAGAAACTGGCTCCATTGTATCATTTTAAATTAAATAAATCGGCGGTTAAACAAATTATTAAAAAAGCAAAGACAGGTAAAATTAAAATGGGAGATAATATTCTTCTGGAGCCTGGTTTGTTGACAAACAAAGAATTATCGCTTGTACTTGCTTCTTGTGACGGGGGCAAAATTACCGGCTGGGATATCTTTTCTGATCGCAAAAAAGCGCCGACCGATAAACGTGAATTTGATAAAAGATTGAATCTGTTAACGCAACAGATGGTCTTTGCTCAGGATGCAAGAAAAATGGGGTACGATAAGACACCGGAATTTGAAAATCAAGAAAAAGATATTCTTGATGCTTTTCTTCGACAAGGGCTTTATCAGAAGGAGGTTAAAGACATTGTAAATGTTAAAGTAGATTCCTTGCGCGAAATAGAAAAAGACATTTTATCTCCCCACGATTTAAGACTGAAACTTGTAGAGCAAAAGACCAAACTGGAAAATAAATATCGGACTGATTTTGAAAATCGCATGAAAGAAAAATACCACTTTAAATATATTGAGAAAAACTTTACCGGTGCTGTTAAAGCCGCAACGAAAAGAAAAAAGGAAGAGAATGAAAAGAGAAAACACGCTAAAAAGTAATTTAAGCATCCTTGTTTTTTTGCTTTTTGTTTTCAAAGTTTTTGCTGCTGCTCATCCGCCTGTTGAAAAATATCCTTATGATGGTTATTCCGATTTATCCCAAAAAGCGCAATGGCTGCAGCAGGATTTACGGCGGGACAATTTACAGTACGGCCTGGTCATGCCGCGCGTCCTTTTGCCTCCCGAGGGCAATGCTGATCATTCATCAGCGCACCAGGAAGACGGGGGCAACCGATCGGGACCTTATTTGGCAGCGCTCAGTTTTCAGTTTGCCGTGACCAAAGATGAGAAGGTGAGAAAATGGGCGGAGGAGACTTTTGCTGCTATTGAGATTCTGGAAAAAGTGACAGGCATTCCCGGCTGTCTGGCACGAAGTTTTAATCTTTCCGAAAAACCCCAACGCCACGAGCAGTGGTTCTTTTTTCCCGGCGAATGGCATCAATCCACAAGCATGCCCGGCTATCGCTGGCTTGGTGATCCCAGTTCCGATACGATAACTAACTTGTTATACGGCCTGGCCGTTTATTACGATCTTGCTGCTGATGCATCTCACAAGCAACAGGTAAAGGCGTTGGTGGATCGGATTGTAACCCGCGAGATGAATCACGGTATGCGCATCGTCGATGTAGACGGTAAAATGACTTTATGGGGAAATTATAACCCGCATCTTGCTCATGAGATGATCAACTCGCTTTTGCCTCTGGGGCATCTCAAAATTGCTTACCACATCACCGCTGCGGGGCGCTTTCAATTCAAGTATATGGAATTAATTAAAAAGCATGGATATGCCGATCAGGCCATCCTCGCAAATTCTTTTAAACCTCCGACTGTTCCATGGGACACCGAACTCGGCATGGAGGCATTGTATCATCTCTTATCGTATGAAGGTAATCCGTTGTTGCGCAATAAGTACCTGGCCTCTTTGGAAAGATATTGGCTGACGCAAAAGAATAAGAATTTTGTTGCTTTTCAGGTGACGTACAAGCATTTTGTTCCCGACAACAATGGCTTTAGCGAAAAATCCATAGAGTCTTTGGTGAATTGGAAAGGTGCATGGCGTCAACAACGTGATGAATGGCTTCGCTCGGAAGGCGGGCCGATGCATGTTGTGGGAACGTGGCAGGAACCGGCCCAGGAATACCTTCGTGCCTATTGGAGCGCCCGATATTATAAGCTTTTAACAGCGGATAACAATCTTGGTTCCGGCGATCCTCCGCAGTGGGCAAAGCCGACAAAAGATAAATTTGCGGGGATGGTTTTTGTACCCGGAGGGACTTTTATCATGGGCAGCAATATTGGCGATGCGGATGAATATCCGCAGAGCATTGTCAATCTCAAGTCTTTTTACATTGATCGCTTTGAAGTGAGCAATAAAGAGTATGCCCGTTTCAATCCTGATCATCATTATTCTCCTGAAAAAGCGGATGTACCGGTTTTGAATGTGAGTTGGTATGATGCCGCAGCTTTTGCAAAATGGGCGGGAAAGAGACTGCCTACCGAGGCCGAGTGGGAAAAAGCTGCACGCGGCACCGACGGCCGGAAATATCCCTGGGGAAATATTCATGACATGAGCTTTGCCGAGCCGGACGGCGTAGTGCAAGAGGCGGCGTGGCGTGCAGGCAAAAGTCCTTATGGTGCGTATTGGATGGCCGGTGGAGCCTGGGAATGGACAGCAGATTGGTACAAACCTTACCCCGGCAATACAATGTTTGGTCCGGCGTACGGCGAAAAATATAAAGTGATTCGCGGCGCCACGGCTTTTGCCGATCCCAGTATGCAGCGCTGTGCCCATCGCTATTACCTCGATCCTTTCACGCATGTCAGCGGCTATCCGGTGGGATTTCGCTGTGTGAAAGATGCGGAGTAGACAAAGATACTTACTAACTCGCACCCACGCTCCCAGACTGTGTGAAAACAGTGAAAATCATGTCATTGCGAGGAGTGCCGCCTTAGCGGCGCGACGAAGCAATCCCTTGAATAGCAGCAGGTTACGAGATTGCTTCGCTTCGCTCGCAATGACAAAAAGTTTTTGAAATAACGGTTTACTCGTGTATCCATGCTTACGGACTGCATTCCCGCACCCTATCCTCGCAGGGATGCTTGAGATTGTGCATTCTTGCACCCGCGCTCCGCGTCAAATAAAAAAACTGGAAAACGAAATGAAAAAGAGTTTACTCATTGTTGTGCTACTATTACCAATAATCTTATTCAGCCAACACAATATCATCATCGATGGCCGGTTTGAAGACTGGGATGCCGTTACAACTGTCGTCACTGATTCGGCGCATGATGAACATGATACCGACTGGTACGGCGACGGGCTTTCCCAACCCGTGCCGCGCAAATACAGTGACATTGATATTGTTGAAGCAAAGTTTACCCACGATAAAGAGAATCTTTACGCTTATGTCAAGGCAAGCGGGATCGTCGGCAGAACTTCCAGGAGTGCGGACGGGCAAAATGCGGGCCGATATTATTATATCATCACCATCGATGTGGACAACAACGATTCGACCGGTTACGCGCTGCAAGAGGGCAACTATTGGCCCAATTCTACCGGTTATGATGTGAACATGGAAGTCGAGTTTTATAACGGCTCCTTTAACACCGGCCATTATATTCACCATGACTTCTTAAATGAGACGGAACTCGAGCAAGGGAGAGTGGATCTGCAAAACCATATCTTACGACTTGGCCCGGGGACGTATGATTATTACACCCAGTGGGTCGTTTTTGAGGATTCCAGCATTGTTGAAGTAAAGGACAGAGGCCCGGTTTATCAGGGCATCATAGAAGTTGCGGTTTCCGAAGACGGCCATGAAGCGGAAATGAAAGCGCCGATGTGGGGCTGGTTTGCAGATGAAAACGGCGTGCCAACCATTCAGTTGGGCGACACTCTGGATATTTCTTTTTCTCTGGAAGCAAGCGGTGAGCTGTCCGAGTCGGCAATAGAGGCCGGATACACCGGCAACAGGTCGGTCTGGGGTTCGGATACGGCCGATCCGATTGAAGGATATGTCCTGACCGACTTGTGGAGCGGAGTCGAACAGCGGGCCGCTTCAACGCCGGAATCTTTTCAGTTGAAACAAAATTATCCCAATCCGTTCAATCCGCAGACGACGATCAGTTACTCCCTTTATGAAAAGGCGCCGGTACATCTTTTTATCGCCAATTCAAACGGTCAGGTTGTGCGCAGCATTGTGAACAATGTGCAGCAAGCCGGAGAATATTCATTGCAATGGGATGGTATGGATAACTATGGAAATGCGATGACGAGCGGCATTTATTTTGTTGTTTTAAAATCAGCGACGGGGCAAATGGTTCAGCGCATGGTTTTGTTGAGATAACAGAGAAAATATAATTTTTATGGAACATCTATGCAGACGCAGATGTTTTTATGTAAAAAGCCATTCAAGTTTGCAAGGGGAATCCAAAATGAAAAAATCAGAAATCCTGATTATCCTGATCATTGCCGTTTCGGGGATTACTTTTCTTCATTTTCAAATGAATCCTTTCGCTCTTTTAACGTGGACGGAAACAACCGTAAAAGATTTTTCTGACAGCATTTTAAATGATGTTGTTATTTCCGACAACAGCGGCGGAGAAGTGCATCTGCCACATCCCATGAAAAAAATAGTTGATGACTATAAAGATAAAAACATTCCCCGTTTTGTTGCCTACGATAGCAGCAGGAATTATTTAAAAACCTGGTTGGACAATGATAATGTCTATGTACAAAAGCATTCATTTGATGGAAGCGAGCTTGGTTCGAAAATCCGGGTGAATGAGGTTGAAGGGACTTCAGATAACGTCTTTAGCAAAGTCGCCATGATGAAAGATGGAACTTTTATCGTCATCTGGTTCCAACGCAGCGCTTTCAGAGATAGTGTATTTTTAAATTATCAAATCTTTAACTCTAATATGGAGCGAAACGGAGGCAATTACAAGATCAGAGAATTTATCTATAATGGCAGTAGGCCGCATGTTTTTGCCAATAATGCAGATAGCAGTTTTTGGGTTTTGCATATTAAATTAGGCGGCAGGAACAAGGGCACTAAAATATTTGTTCAGCGGATTGACGAACATGGCAAAAAAGTTGACAGTCTGTTTCGATTAAATGAACAAACAACGATAAAATATAATTTTGGTCCATCTGTCGCTATGAGTAAAAACAACGATTTTGTTGTTGCGTGGACAGGTGGCGATAAATCGAGCAGCAATTATTCCGACATTTATGCAAGGCGTTATGATCAGTACGGCAATCCGCTGGGTTCTGCCTTTAAGGTGAATGATGATGGCCGGCGAATAGTTCAAGCGCAGGCTGATGTCAGTTTTGATGATGATTCGAATCTTTTTATCGTTTGGTATGATTCTCGCGATAATACGAATGAAGAAACACCATACGACTATATTTATGGCCAGTTTTACGACGCGTCAGGTAATAAAGTTGGTGCTAATTTCCCGGTAAATGAACCGAGAAATGAAGATGATTCCGATCCTGACGTTGAATATTTTGACGGAGCTTTTCAAATTTCCTGGAATTCATTCATTTGGGACGACAGGACAAATGAAATATGGACAACAAAATTCAAGTATGAACCGATAAATTCCGGCACATTGATTTCATCGAGTTATGATACCGGCCCCGGTGGAACGAACTTTGATCGAATGTCGTGGGAAGATATTCTACCGGAAAGTACGTTGATTCGTTTTAAAATCAGGACGGCTGCTTCTCTTGGAAAAATTGATCAGGCATTGTGGTATGGTCCCAGCGACACATCCGATTTTTATACGGTTTCCTCCGGCGAACAAATAAATGTGATTCATCATGGTGATCGCTATATACAATATAAAGCATTTTTAAATACTTTTGCCATCGGAACAAGCCCGGTGCTTAACTCTGTCTCAATCACTTATTTCGCATCCGATTCCCTTCCACCGGCAGCGCCTGAGAATTTAAAAGCAGAAGCAGGTCATTCTCTCGTTATGCTAAAATGGAATGCGAACACAGAATCCGATCTTGTCCAATATCGTCTTTATCGTGGGCTGAAAAGCAATGATTATGACTCATCGTGGACAAAAAGAATATCGCTCTCTGCCACAAGTCATATTGATACATTCGTCGTAACCGGTACAACGTATTATTATGCAATTAGTGCTGAAGATTCGAGCCATAATGAAAGCACTTTATCCCGGGAAGCTTTTGCGAAACCCTACGGAATAAATATTTATGTTGACGGGTCAACTGCCGGTAGCGGAGACGGTTCTGTTCTCAATCCATATTTGACCATCGGCGAGGCCATAGCTGCTGCTGTTTTTGGCGATACCGTCATTGTATTGCCGGGAACGTACAATGAAGTGGTTGAAATGAAAAATGGCGTTTCCCTGATTGGCTCGGGAGCAGAAGCGACGCGAATTGACGGTACTGAAGGAAACACTCATTACACGGTTAATGGCGCTGATGATGCAATACTGAAAGGCTTTACTATTGTTAATAATAACATGAGCAGCAGCGCCGCTGTTTGGTGTGACAGCGCCTCAACAATTATCACCGGCAACGTAATTCTGGCCAAAGATATGGGGATAAACTTGCAAAAGTCTTCTCCGACAATTGTAGGAAACTATATCGCAAGCAACGATCTGGGAATTTCAGTCT
>JAACEJ010000050.1 GCA_011682565.1 Actinomycetota bacterium
TGTAGATTTTTTCCACGTACTTTTTATAACCGGAACAAGGGGCTTCAGCCCCTTGTTCCGACCATGATTAAAAATATAAAGTGTTAAAATATACGAAAACTATTTCAAGTAAACCATCTCTCGTGTCTGCCGGAATGAACCGGCCTGCATTCGAACCAAATAGATGCCGCCTGCGACTTCCTGGCCAAATTCATTTCTGCCGTCCCAGACAACACGATGGGAACCGGCTTCAAGTCGGGTATTGATAAGGGTACGGACAGGTTGTCCGAGGACATTCATGACCGTAATCCGCACCAACGAGGATTGCGGCACGCTGAACTGTAGCTGTGTGTTGCTGTTGAACGGATTCGGATAATTCTGGCTGAGCGAGAATGCGGTGGGCATTTCACCGCTGTCCAGGCTGAAATCCCCACGGCTGTCGACTGCAATCTCTGCATTGTCGGCAGACCGCAAGTCGGCTTGTGCAACATTGACAAACAATTGCCCTGTACCGCTTTTCCTTTCAAACTCAATCACAGCTAAAACACCGCTACCGCTCACTTCCGCAGACTGGCCTTTGGCCGCCAATCGGGACAGGGAAATATCAATTGTCCCTTTTCCTGCTTTTGCAAAAAACGCAGCCGATGCATCTCCACGGGAAAGCATCTGTCCGGCGCGCGCTGTCCTGAATTGCATCGCGCGCTGATCGAATTCGACCTGTATGTGCCCCATAGCCAGATGATCGACACCTTGCGCCCACAGTTCCATGCGAATCGATTTTGCATTCTTTCCCTGATCTGCCAACCGCCATTCGAGACGCGGGTTGGATTTTGCCAGAGTGCCGCCTTCGCCGATATGCACCTGATGGTACCAGTTCCACATACGTGTAAAAACAAAGAGATCTTCAAAATTAACAACGCCGTCCGGCGCCGGTGTAAGTGCCGGCACTGTTCCTGTTGCCGGCCCTATGTCACCTGCTTTTGTGTTAGCCGGTTTCCAGTATGTTGCAAGTAATGAAAAATCGCGTGTGTCAATATCGAGGTCTTTATCAAAATCACCCAACAGGCCGGAAACAGCAGCGGCCTGAATGTTGGCACCTTGAGTCGTTACCGTTATAGCCTTGTTATCCGGCTGACGCAAATCAACAGAAGTAAACGCAAGCGTACCGGCGCAGTTTTCTGCTATGACATGAAATGTAATCCTGTACAAAAGACCATTGCCGCTCGCTCCGGAGGTTGTACCGACACGAGTAAGAGAAAGCTCAACCTTACCGTTGGTATTATCGATTTCCTTTACCGATGTCGATGAAGCGCCGTCCTGGTCTAAAAAATCACCTTTTACAGCGTCAACCACCTGAACTTTGCTTGCATCAAAATTCACAAAAAAATGACACAGCCCAAGATTCAGTACGGATTGGATATTTACATCAACAGTAAAATTATTATCCAAAATGCCGACGATAG
Source organism: Actinomycetota bacterium (assembly GCA_011682565.1). Classification (GTDB taxonomy): domain Bacteria; phylum Zhuqueibacterota; class Zhuqueibacteria; order Residuimicrobiales; family Krinioviventaceae; genus Hydrothermomicrobium. The sequence continues at coordinate 1,443 of JAACEJ010000050.1, forward strand.
TTTGCGGCGTCATATACATGCGCGAAGAACCGATAAAATACTTGGATTTATCGTAACCACCTTTTGTGGCTTTTTCGGCTGTAATTGTTACATTACGCCAGGCATTGTTCGGTATCTGGTTGTGCGTGGTATAGCTGACGACATACTGCGAAGCAATTAAAGAGCCGATACGATCGACAATGTCCTGAAAATCGCCGGAAATGTTATAAAACAAACCGCCTGTATTTTCCGCCAATTGGTGGTATTGGGTCAAATCCGGGCCGACGACATTTGTAACAATGCTGTTTTCGTCAAGCAGTTCAATCATCGATTCAGTGGTAAAAGTCGTTGTCCCGCCGCCGCTTTCGCCGGCTTCGTGATAGTCGGCATCTGTGATGAGGATGGCCATACGCTGGGTTACAGCCCGATAGCTCAGTTTTGTTGCACGAGCCAATCCTTCCAGCGCATTTTCCTTGGTATCACCTCCGCCTGAAGCGCGCAATCCGTCGATCCACGCTTTGAACTCCGTCGCATCGGTGGTAAAGTCATGCACCTCTTCCACCTCGTCGCTAAAGGTTACCAGGCCCAGACGATAATCAATGCCTTTGGCCGCAAGAGCATCGGCAAAACGCAGGGCACGTTCTTTCAGGCCATTTATTTGCGTGCCCATACTGCCGGTGACATCAAAAACAAAGGCGATATCCGCACGTGCGCCGGAAGAAGTGCTCATTTCTTCAACCTTTATCGGCAATTCTTCAGTACCGTCCTCAAAAGCTCGGAAATTATCCGCAGTAAGTCCGGTAACGGATGTATGGGATTCGGCATCGATAACCGAGGTAAAGCACTTGATCAGTGGGAAGGATTCCACGTCAATACTGCTGATCGTCATTTTATATCCCGTGAGTGCGGCAAAATCACCCTCCTGAACCAGGCGGAGGATTGTGCCGTTGTTGCCTACAGCCCAGCCGATGTACGGTGTGATGACAAAAACGGAGTTGAGATCGGCGCTGATCCGGGTCTCGATTTTCGTCCAGTTTTCACCGCCGTCATCAGAAGCAAAGACGGCTCCGGCCTTACCCACAGCATAGCCGTGCAACGGATCGCTGAAATGGATGCTCTTTAAAAAGCCCGAGTAAACGGACTGATTGCTCCAGGTATTTCCGCCGTTTACTGTTTTCAGGATTTTACCATCACCTGTTACAGCCCAGCCATTTTGCAAATCCTGAAAATAAATACTATAAATATCGGAAGTTACACGACTCGCCTGTGCAGCCCATGTTGCTCCGCCGTTAGATGTTCTGAGAATGACGCCGTTGCCTCCCGCAACCCAGCCGTTCAAAACATCAACAAAACTGACAGCATAGAGATTTTCTCTTGTGCCGCTCGGCTGCGCTGCCCATGTTCCGGTCGATTCGTCCATTGTTTCTATTTTTCCGGCATCGCCAACAATCCAGACGTTTGAAAGACCGCCTGCATCTATGGCATTCAAAGGTGTTGTTGAACTGCTCACATCAAAGGCCCAGGAATCAAAACGGTTATCAGTCGACACAATCTGCGCATTTCCATCACTATCTACGCCCCCGACGCCGCCACTGGTGCGATCAATGAAAAGCACATCCCGAAACTGCGAACCTTTTTTAATCACTTTCTTTTCCCAAGTTTCACCGCTATTGGAAGACCTGAGAACCACACCACTATCGCCGACCGCGTAAACATAGGCCGAATCTACAGCAAAAACAGAGTGAAGATTTACATCTGTTCCGCTGGTCAATCTTACCCAACCGCTGGTAAATTCCGATTTGGCGAATGTTTTCGCTAAATCGCGCGCTCTTTCCATGGATTCGGAATACAAGCCACCCCAATTATATGTAAAGGCGCTGTAATAATAAACGGTGGATGGATTTAGGCCGCTGTCCAGAACACTGTGTCCGATACCGGAATAAATGACCGTCCCATCGCTTGGCGATGTTGGATAAGCTTTATCACTGCGTACAACAACTGTAGCTGAAAACGTCGAATCATCAGGATTCCACCACCGGCACATAACCTGGGTTGAGCTAATGGGATAGGCGTAAAATTCCTTTACGTTTGAAATTCCGCCTCCGATATAATAGCGTCCCAGACCGGAACCGGCTTTATCAACAGAATCCACATGAACCTGCACGAGCCGCCAGGTATTATTCACAGAAGGATTGTGTGTTGTATAGGTGACAACATATTGAGAAGAAATAATATTACCAATGAGATCGATAATAGCCTGAAAATCACCGGTGATATTAAAGAATAAACCGCCTGTATCTTCGGCAAGCTGATGCATCTGTGTATAGTCCGGCCCAACGACATTGTTGATGATGTTTTTACTTTTCAGCAGTTCAACCATCGATTCCGTGGTATAGGTTGTCATCCCGCCGCCGGATTCACCCGCCTCATGATAATCCGCATCGGTGATTAAAATTGTCATTTTTTGCGCCACAGCGCGGTAACTCAGTGTTGTCGCGCGAGCAAGACCTTCCAAAGAATTCTCTTTCGTGTCGCCGCCACCGGAGGCAACGAGATTTTCAACCCACGATTTGAATTCTTCCGCGCTCGAAGTAAAATCATGAACCTCACGAATTTCATCGCCGAATGTGACTAACGCGAGGCGACAATCAACACCTTTTTCAGCAAGAGCATCGGCAAAATTCAAAGCACGCTGTTTTAATGCTGAAATCTGGCTGCCCATACTGCTGGTGACATCAAAAACAAAAGCAATATCAGCCCGGGCATCGGAACTACCGGTGAGTTCTTTCACCGTGATTGGCGATTCTGCATGACCATCCTCAGCGACAGCAAAATTATCATTGGTTAAACCGGTAACGGGAGCAAACAAGGCGGAATCTACCACAGAGGTAAAAGCCTTAATTGTCGGAAAACCGGTTGCATCGATATTGCTCACATTGACAAGCAACCCACCGACATGAGAGGGCTTGATTGTCACGCTTGTGCGTGAAGATGGGCCGATGGCCGATACCTGACGCAAATTATCGTAAGCAAATGCTGTATAATAATACGTTGTTCCGGGTGAAAGTTCGGTATCGATGAAAGACCGATCGCTGCCATTGTACATTTGCAGACCATCCGAGGTGCTTTCAGGATAACGGTCTGTTCGCCGCATAATGATTGTTCCGGCATAATCCGCATCCCCCGGATTGGTCCACATCAATTCCACAGAGGTCGAACTGATTATGTCCGCAAACAAATCGCTTACCGGACCGGGAGGTGTTGTATCCGATGATAAAACAGTGATATAATTTTCTTTTGTTTCCTTGTACGAACTGATGACCCCATCGGAAACCGTCAATGAAACCGTGTATGTCCCGGGCAAATTATAAGTATAAACCGGATTTTCATCTGTTGCATCAATAACGCCGTCGTTATTAAAATCCCATTGCCAACTGGACACATCCAGCAATTCCGTAAAAGCTTCAATAGCGGCCGATTTCGGCTTTTGATGTTTTGCCAGCGCGGAAGCGATAAATGAAGCCCCGGGCATTTCGTTGACGATCGTATTTTTAATCGTAACCTCTCCGGTTGCCCCGTCAATATCACAAATGTACCAGAACAAACCCTCACCTGATTTGGGAACGTAGATTGTATGCAACAAACCCTCTGATCCATAGATCTGCACGACTCCATTTGAGGTCGTAATTGCAGGGTCTTCGGAAAAGTTATGAACAAAACATTTATACGTTCCGTCATATAAATCACGAATGGTAATCGTTTCAGGGCCAAGACCATCGACATCGTCATGATCGAGTACAGCATAAGGTGGGGTGAGCGCACTACCCGGGGAAAACCAGGCGACGATGTATTCACTACCGTCTATTGCCGGCGTGTCCAGGTAGAGGTCCAAATCCTGCGGTGTTTCACCCCAGTTAAGCACCAGTCTCAGGCTGCCCGTATCTATTATCGGAGAAAGAGAAATATCCAATTTTGTCGTATCCCCGCCGGGAATAATAACAAAAGTTTCATAATCATAAAAGCCCTTCACCGAAGCCTGAATGAGATGATACCCGGCACGCGAAAGATCGGTAAAGTGAACGGCAAGGGGAGCATACCCGTTTCTCGGCGTGCCGTAAAAATTAGCTGCAATCTTGCCGGTATAAATATTTTCAATCCGGTAAGAGCCATCCGTATCAGTAACGGTCTCCAGGCCATCTATACTCACAGATGCCCCGGCAATACCTTCTCCTGTCGTCGCATCAGTAACGCGGCCGCGCAAAAGGCCATAGTCCGCAGGGTTCCGTTCACCAACATTGACAGTAATGCGTGATGTTGCATAATCCGTCGCTGTCGCAGTGATCACCGAAGAACAAAGGGCTGCACCCGGTGCAGCGTTCATGGTTACATCGATGAAAGAAGAACCTGCAGGAACGTTTACTTCAGCCGGCAATGTGACACATCCTGTTTCACCGGAAATGAGGTTCACGGTAAGGTTCGAACCCGGCGCGGGGCTCAAGTTAATTCTCAACGTGCCGCTGCCGTCCGCAGGTATTGTTGCAGGAGTTGCGGAAAGGATGAGCCGCTGTGTTGCCACGCTGGAAATTTCTACAACAGAGGCTTGGGAAGGCTGATCGGTCTTTAAATAAAAAACAATATTAGTGCCGATCAGGTCCTTCCAGTTACCGGACCAGGAAGCGGGAGCCACAGCCCAGTGCCAGTCTCCGCTCGCCCAGTCGCTGATTTGTAAAAAACCGCCGGTGACGCCACCATCACCAATCCATTCCATCGTCCCGTCACCGGCGGCATTCCAACCGTCATTATTCTCATCGAATGTGCTTAAAAATCTGTTACCTATTTTGACGCTGTCAATAGCGCCAACATCTTCCCCGGTGTACATTTCGGTGCGAATACGAAACTGTTGAACATTTGAAAGAATAAACTGCAACGTTTTCGCATCTGTTCCAAAAGCGTCATTTGTTAAGGGGATGGTAAATTTTTGCCAGGTATTTGCCTCTGCAGGCGGACCAAACTCAGCAGTCAACGTTGTGGGTACCTGCGCAAAAGAACGCGCCGGAATCAGCGCCAAGGTCATCAAGACCAAAAAAAGGATGAGAATATTTTGCACTCTAGTAGTCATGACAAGCTCCTGAAAAATTCATTATTCGATCACAATTCTGCTGCCCAATGCCAACGAATTAATCAAGGCTGCAGATTTATCGTAAAGACCCAAATCGCTGCTGATCATATTATCCAAAGATAATTGAATATCCGTACTTCCCGCGTCGAGCGCCTGGAAGACAATCCTGCATATATTCCCCTCTCCGCTTACTGCCGCAGATGAGGGAAAAACTCCCAGGACGATATCAACATGACCGGCGGAATTGTCTTTGGCGAATTTCAGTTGCATAACCGAACCGGAATTTTTTGTCAGCAAAGTATCTTCACGCCCCAAATCGACAACTTTCAGTTTAGTATTATCAAAGGTAACCTGAGCGCCAATCGTGGCAAGATCAGTTACGTGGCGGGCAGCCAGATAAATCGTAAATGTATCGTTCTTTTTCACAGCGGCTGCAGTGGGCGTAAGAATAACCGTAGGAACAAGATAATCAAGTTGAATCTGAATATTTTCAAGAGTTCCGCCTTTTGGGGTGTAGATCGTACTTCCCTTTAAAATGGGCGTCGTGTTCTGATACGCCGTAACCTGAAATGTCAATTTTTTCCCTACCGGAACTTTAATCTGAGCATTCGCACTGCTGCCGGCCAGCGTCAGCGCCTTGTGCATGGTATCCACTCCACTGCCATAAACTTCAAGAACCATCGAAGTGATGCTTGTTGCAGTCCAATTCCCTTCCGACAGTTGGATTGAAGTTATAATGGCTGCGTCGGTTACGTTTGCAGATCCGGTTGGTGCCACTTGTGAGCAACTCGTGATAATCGCGCCGGCAAACGCAAGCCACAAAACCCAACTCTTTCTTTTACTCATTTTTTTTAGCATGTCCCACTCCTTAAATCAAGATTACTTCCATTGCACCACAACATCAACTGTTGCTTTTTCTTCTTTGGTTTTATTTCTCTGAGAATAGAAATAATAGGCCCCTCCGCCTGCCAGCGCCCAACCCGTCCAGTACATGACTTTGACATAAATAGGTGTACCGCTTTTAATACGGCTTTCTCCCGCAGCTTCATGAGTCATTTTTCTCTCACCTGAACGCAATTGTGCAAGTTCCTGCGGTGTCACAAGGGTTACCTCTATTGCATCTGTCTTGGCCACATTGCCGTAAACATCCGTAGCAGTAATCTGATAGCTGATTGACGATTCATCCGTAAGCTGCGCAGGAATCGTGACACCGTAGACGTTACCCTCTGAAATGACTTCAACATTTTTAGCTAAAATGTAGCCGGCTAAATCCATTGGGGTGCGAATCCGATAAAACTGACCCCTGACGAGAGTAACGTTCAACGCTTCGCCTTTTAAAATTTTACCGCGGCGTTTGGCCTTTTTCGATGGTTTCGCATAAACATCCATGTCCTTTACAGCCTGCACCAACACGGGGACTTTGCCCATCGATACTTGCTCAGGCAAAGCTCCTGTAATCAATTTGCCGCCCCGATTGATCGTGATCGTGACCTTTTGAATTTGTGACTCATCTGAGATGTTTGCAAGAATGTTCATAGGTTTGTTCCGCAGCGCCATTCTCTCCGGCTGGTGAGCGATGTACGGCGGATCCACATCCTGCGATTGCGCAAAACTTGCATTGTAAAATACCGGCGCAAAAATAAGATTGGAAATAATGAGAGCCGGTAAAATAGCGCAAAGTGTTTCATGCCTGATAATATGTTTCATAATATAACGCTCTCCTTTCTTTTCTCACAAAAGCCAGCCCGACAACAAAAAGACTTAATTGCAATATTTACTGATTGTTGTATCGACGCTGCCTGAATTTGATCTTGATTAGAGACAAAAATCAATCCAAAAAAAAACAGAGCATCTTTTTTTCGGCAAAAAACGGATGATTAGAATGGCGCTATGACAATGCAGGAGAAAAAGATTTGTAAAGGCCGGTTTTGTTACAGACGCAGAGAAAAGTTTTTATCCACATTTTTCTCCATATCAACTACAATTTGACCATCGTTTGGGGAGAGAGAGAGAAAATAGCGTTCAAGAGGTTTTTTGGCAGGTCCGGCAAAGTTCACTCCATCCATATTGAATTTTGAACCATGACACGGACAATCAAATTCAATCGCTAAATCCGGAGAAAGTGAAGCATGAGAGGAATTGTTTTTTTTAACCGTGCAGCCAAGATGCGTGCAGACGGCGGAAAGAGCATAAAAGCGGTTCTCCTTTCGGACGATGAACAGACGCAAATTAGCCGGAAATGTCATGCCATCCCTGAACTTTTGCGGATGTCCTATTTTATGTCTGCCCGGCGATTTTACAAGACCGTCGGGGAGAAGAAAATGCACGCTATCCAGGTGCAGATCATCCCGGTCGATAAAATGCATTTGTCAAAACTCCATTGCAGCTTTCAGAATTGTAAAAATGAAAACAAACCCCAGGCTCAACAATACAGGCATCCAATACATTTTTTTCCTTCGGCCAGCCATTTTCCGGCCAGGAAAGGTGGCAAATATCTTAACAAAAACATCCATGGTGCATTAACGCTGGCAAGTTCCACATTTTCGCCTGCGGACACACCAGGAAAAGGCGAAAAAAGAATGCGGTTCATGTTTTCACATCACGTCACTGCATTTAAGAGTGGTGTTACAGGATTTCGGTTGTCAGGCGTCGGCCTGACAACCGGATTAATCTCCTGTAAAAATAGTCTCTATTTCGCGCTCAAATCGCGGTAGAATAAATCTTTCGCCTCAACTTTCTGATCGGTATTATGACCCTGGATGGCGAAATGACCCTTGGTATATTCCGAATCGTGATAATCCGTCATTAACTTTTCATTCACCCAAATCTGAATGTGGTCGCCGACGGCTTTGACACGCATGGAAAACCACTCGTTGTCTTTGGTGATAAGTTCGGCAGCCTTGCCGGTTGGCGTGCCGGGTTTCCACAGCCAGCCGGTGAAGGCCTTGCTGTGATTATCAATTTGTGCTTCGTAGCCGCGCGGAAATCCATCCGGATTATCTTCCGGCGGATTGCAACGAAAATAAAGTCCGCTGTTGCCACCGTCGCTGATACGAAATTTCCCTTTTACTTCCAGATCGGTCAGCACCGGGTCGGCATAAATGTGACCCATGCCGCCTCTGCCAACGAGAACGCTGTCTTCCACATCCCATTTTGCTTTACCGCGCACAAACCAGCCGTCCAGGTTCTGGCCATTGAAAAGCGAAACCCATTGGGGTTCCTGTGTTTGCGTTGTCGCTTTTTCCTCACTCTTTTTTGATGTACAGGAAAACGTAAACGACAAAGCCAAAACAGCGATTAAAATTAGTTTCCTCATGATTCTCCTCTCTCTTAGATTTGTAAAGACGTTCCTTCGTTTCAGTTGATTAAATGCAAAACATTTCAACTTTTCAGATATATAAAATAATACAAAAGAAGATGAAAATCCAGTGAATTGATTTTATTTTTTAAAAAATACGTGCGACGATTGTTCCGGCCAGATTTAGGTACTTCGACAGGCTCCAGAGATGCGTCCCACGTTTAAGTACAATGATCAGTTGCATTTTATCAAAAATATTTATATAGTACCAGAGCGATAGATATATTTGAATTGTTTGCTTTTAATTTATTCTCAACGATAGCAAAATAAAACAGGAAATAAAAGTCAGAATGATTTGGGACAAAATAATTCTTTAATGGCCGTAGAAACAATAACCTTAATTAACCAACCCGGAGGACTGTTCGATGAACGGAAACATTCCAACACTCTATGTTCATGGCAAGAATTTAGCTGAAGCCTGGGAAAAGGCCGTTTTAGCCTGTTGGGAAAAAGGGGTTCCCATAAAAACGGAATACGACAAACCCGACGATCCGCCAAGCAAGGATTGCACAATGATGTGGACGGTGGACGATCCGTTTGCCGAACCGCGCATCCATCGTGCTTTTCCGGGCGGCCTGGACGATCTGGAAGTTTACCGGCAGGAAGTGGTCGATGGCGTTCATGATCACTGGATTGCACCGGAAGAAGGCAAGTGGACGTACACCTATCACAAAAGATTATTTGATTATGAGATCGAAGGCCGGACGGTCGATCAGATTAATTATATTATTGAAAAACTGGCAAACGCCGGTCATTCACGTCGTGCGCAGGCCATCACCTGGCACGTCGGACTTGACCCTCTCACCTACGACCCGCCCTGTTTACAACGTGTGTGGTGCCGAATACTGCCCAACGAGCAAGGCGATCTCATCCTCAGTATGAACAGCCACTGGCGTTCCCGCGATGCCTACAAAGCAGCCTATATGAACGCCTTTGCGCTGACGGATTTGCAGCGAATGATTGCGGAACGAATCAGCGAAAAAATCGGGCAACCGATCCGCGTTGGCCGTTACACCGATATTGCCGACAGCTTTCATATTTACGGTTCGTACTTTGAGGATTTCAACGGCTTTTTGCAAACTATTGAAAACCGCACTTTTGAGCAACGCACCTGGAACAGCGAATTTGCGCAGCCGATGTTTGAGGATGGAAAGGAGAGGTTGCGCAGGGAGAAAGAAGAAGGGAGATAATGAAAAAAAGATATTCAAGAGGGAGAGTAGCACTACAGCGCAACTTTACTATTGCGCCATTAAGAATAATTTCTTATATTATGCCTCGAGAGGTAGATGAGAGAGAAAGGAGAAGCAATTT
>JAACEJ010000511.1 GCA_011682565.1 Actinomycetota bacterium
AATTCTGCGCCAAAGCCGGTACACTCAAAAGAAATGTCGGCTTTGTCTCTTTAATGTTGATGGGAATATTTTTCAAGGTTTCCATGGGAGTTTTCCCAACCTTCACCGAGGCCATGCTCGCACCATTCATCAAGAGCGTATAGATTCCGGCAGTATGAGCAAACGAGTGATCCCAGGGCAGGATCAAGAGTGACGAGTACCATTCGGGAATCGGAAGGACAGACGAAGCTTGTTCAACATTAGCCGTATAGTTTCTGTGAGTGAGAATAATCCCCTTGGGATCAGCCGTCGTACCCGAAGTATAGCAAATATTTGCGGCATCATTTTCTTTTACCGATTTATAAATTTCTTCAAACTTTTCTTTGTTTGATTCTAAAAATTGATTACCTTTTTGGTAAAGTTCATCCACTGTGACGACATCCTCATCTAAACCATCCTGAGGATCGAGGAGAATAATTTTTTCCAGATCAGGTAAATCTTTTTTAATCTCTGAAACTTTGTGGAACTGTGTCCCCGAAACAATAACCATTTTACAGCCGGAATGGGAAAGTCTGAATTTCAATTCGGATAATTCCTCCAGCTTTACCGACAGCGGGACGTTGATTGCGCCGGTGTAAAGAATTCCGAGTTCTGAAATGAGCCAGGCATTTCGACCTTCGGAAATAAGCGCAATACGATCTCCTTTCCGAATGCCCATGCTCATCAGCCCGGCGGCGAATTGATGAACATAATTTCGTATTTCTTTATATGTTGTACTCTCGAATTTCTCATCCTTTTTTTCGTACATGAGGACATTGTCGGCATATTTTACTGCACTTGTTTCGAGCATCTGGATCATAGTTCTTTCTGCCACAGTTTTCTCCTTGCATTTTATGAACAATTTAGGTTAATTTTTCAAGTCTTTTGAAACGATACCTGGATAGTTTATTATGAAATCAATTCAGCAATTCAAAAAGCATATTAAGAATTATGCTAAAAGTCAAGGACATTTTGACAAGAGTGAGATTTAAAATTGACCAGAAATATTCCTGTTGAAAGTATAGAACAAGTCCGACTTGCAAGCGATATCATCGACGTTGTATCCGGTTATTTAACCTTGCAAAAAAGAGGTCGTAATTACTTCGGCCTGTGCCCGTTTCACCAGGAAAAGACGCCATCCTTTAGTGTAAATCCTGAAATGCAAATTTTTCATTGTTTTGGCTGTGGAGCCGGCGGCAATGTATTCACGTTTATTATGAAAATGGAAGGCGTTACATTTCCCGAAGCCGTAAAACTTTTAGCCCAAGCAGCCGGCATAGTTTTACCGGAAGATAGCGAGGATATCGATCAGTATCGGGAAAAGGAAGCGCTTTTTTATGTTAACAAGCTTGCAAATGAATTCTTTCTGCATAACTTACAAAAAGCAAAAGAGGCTCAGGAAGCCCGCGATTATTTGCAGAACAGAGGGATTCTTTCCCAAATGTATGCACAATTTGATCTGGGATACGCCCTGAACAAATGGGATGGGCTGCTTAATCACGCCAAAACAAAATCCATCAAGCCGGAGATATTGTTAAAAGCCGGGCTTGTCATTCAAAAAGAGACAAGTCGATATTATGATCGTTTCCGCGGCAGAATCACTTTTTCAATTCGCAATTTAAGCAACCAAATTATTGGTTTTGGGGCGCGGAGACTCGTTGATGATGATTCACCGAAATACATCAATACGCCGGAAACGGAAATTTACCAAAAAAGATTTATTTTATATGGTTTGCATACAGCGCGTGAATCCATCCGCCGGGAAAATAAAATCATCATTGTCGAAGGTTACACAGACTTTATTAGTCTGAATAATGCAGGAATTAAAAATGTCATCGCCACATCAGGCACTGCCCTGACGGAAGAGCATGCGCGACTCATGCGTAGATATACTTCAAATGCTATTGTAATGTATGACAGCGATTCTGCCGGCGCTGCGGCTGCGATGCGTGGAGCGGATATCCTTTTGGAAAATGGATTCGAAATTAAAATATGCACTTTACCAAATGGACAGGACCCGGATGAATTTGTTCGTACCCATAGCGAGGTGCAAGTGAAGGAAATCCTCGAGGCAGCAGCACCTCTCATCGATCACAAACTTCAAGTTTTGCAAAAAGATGATTTGTTGCAAACAGTTAATCAACGTACTTCCGCAACACGGGAATTGCTCGCTTCCATCGCAAAGATCGGTGATCAAATCCAGCGCGCCTATCTGCTTCGGGACCTGGCAAAGAAATTGCATATTGAAGAATCGGCTCTTTGGAATGAGCTTGAAAAACAAAGCAAGAAAACACGTTTTACGCCAAAAACAGACACAGCACCTCGGGACAGCTCAGTTTCAGCAAACAAGTTTTTCCAATCCAAAAAAGGTGCCGCTGAATTAGCACTTTTGGAAATGGCCGTACTCGATCCCGATTTGATTCCCAGAATTTTGCAAAACATTCATCACGATGATTTTTCACATCCGGAAATTCGCAGGTTTTTCCAACTTGTCGATTCTTCCGAATTTGATCCGCTCTCCTTCTCACCGGAAAATTATATTGCCACAATTCAGGACGCCTCCATCGCCTCTCATCTTTCTGACTCGTTCTCGGAAAAATCTTCTGCTTCATTTTCATGGAAATATGCTTCCGATTGCCTTATCTCCTTGCAACTCGTCCAAATTGATGAGGAAATTGAACGGATACGCGAAGAAATTCGACAACAAAACAAACAATCAAAAAACACTTCGTCACTCGTTCATCAATTCCAGCAACTGCTCGAACAAAAAAAACTAGTTTCCAAAGGTGAGTTTATTATATCATAAAGTACTTTTTAAAACGCACTTTTTTACGATTAAAAGGTCATAATTGTTGACATTTCAAAATTAATTCAATATATTAAGAAAATAATTCACAGCAACTACAACAAGAACAGGATTCAGCACCCAAAAACTAGCTCAGGGAGGTTGAAGGGAAAGCTCACAACACACAATTTCAGGCATCAAGATGTATCTGCTAATGTGCTAATAGATTATTCAATAATTTAGAAGCGCATGACACTGCGTCGAACAAAGATCATGTCAGTTCAATTTGCTATAAAAGGAGAATTGACATGAAGAAAACTTTAGCATTCATCGCAGTAGGATTTATTTACATTTGTATCGCATTTGGTTTTTCGTGGGCTGATAATGCTGGCTTGTTAGATTCTGTACTTGGTTTTATTGGATTAACCAACAATAACAATGCAGCAAAGTTCTTTGATAAATATGATGAAGGGTGGATGGAAACTAGCGTGGAGCAGAGGGCTGGATCAGTTTCTCCATATCAAGAAGCAATTCTTTCCCCTGAAACTCCAACATCTTTTCTGAATAACGAAAAGGGAGTGGATCAGTTATTTAGTAACATTCCGATACCGCGTCCGCCATACCCAGAACCGGGTGCACCACCGGATGTGAAAAACAGCTTGGCTAACATTCCCATTCCACGTCCGCCATACCCAGAACCGGGTGCACCACCGGATGTGAAAAACAGCTTGGCTAACATTCCCATTCCGCGTCCGCCGTACCCAGAACCGGGTGCACCACCGG
>JAACEJ010000512.1 GCA_011682565.1 Actinomycetota bacterium
GCCTGTTGCTTCAACGAACGGGAAATACCAACTGCCTTACAAACCTGTTCTCTTGCATTTGTCCACGGACAAGGCAAGCGTTCGCATTCTGTCTTCCACGGAATTTCGCCTGACCATTCCACAGCCTCATCCTTTTTACGATAAGCTGATCGGCCCGGATTCGCTTTTATCGGAATCATCATCCGTTCCTTATCCAACGCTGAATACAAATATTAATTCTCCCGAAGAAATTGTTCATTTGCGCTACCTGGGTCAATATGAAAGGAATTATCTCTGGAATGCCGAGGTGCATCCTTATTTTTATGACAAAAGCTCCGGCGAACTGGTCATTCACACGGATTTGTTGGTTGAAGTCCAAGCTTTGGATGCAGGCAAGTCAGGCATCCCGATTCCTCAATCCGAAATTAATTTTATAAAAAATATCGGTGCGATTTCGACAACGAAAACCAAAGTCCGGCAGTCCGCTCAACACAACCTCGGAAAACGAATCCAAAATAATTCCAAATGGAAAATACTTGTCACAGAAGACGGCTTTTATCACATCACCGGAAACGATCTCCGCAAAGCGGGCATTTCTTTGTTTGATATTGATTTTCGCTCTTTAAAATTAACGGCAAATGGCCGGGAGGTACCCATTTTCGCCAGCGGCTGGGAGGATGGTCAATTTGACGTAAATGATTTTTTCGAGTTCTGGGGAGAGACCTACAAACAGACTTTTCAGCAGCGGGCACCCGACCTGTATCAGTATCCTTTTTCCGCTACAAATATTTACCGGCTTTCATGGGGTGGGTCCAAAGGTCAGTGGATGGGAATCGAGCAGGGACAGATTATACAATCTGAAATGCAGCATTACATCCGGCCTTATTCTTTTTATTCAACAGTTCATGTTGAAAAAAACTTGTACTATGACCGCCTGAGTTCACTCCCGATAGATTCCCTGCGTGATTTCTGGTTTTTTGACGGAGGCATCAGCCCCGGGAAAAAACATGATTATGCTTTTCAATTGCATCATCCCGATCAACAAACGCCACTTCAGGTTCGGATGCGTGTCATGATGGCCGGGCGCACAAAAATCGATTCCATCGAACATGGTGTCTCTGTGTTTCTCAATGACAGCTATCTTTTCTCCGGCAATTGGAAAATGCAGGATTATAAAGATTTGCAAACGACGAGCAAAAGTCAGGTTGTTGCTGCGGATTTGATTGACGGTACAAACGTTCTAACCGTTATTAATAATGCTCGTTCAAATGATTATGATATTATCATGCTGAATTGGTTCGACGTTACATATCCTCGTCTTTACAGAGCGGAGAAAAATTTTATTAAATTTTCCATTCCGCAGGAATATAACCATGGGCAGTTTATTTTTAAAATTAACGGTTTTACTGATAAAAACATTCAGGTCTATAAAATTGGCCAAAGCAAAATCGTCGGCGGAACCATCGAAGAAATGACCGACTTGAACGATTTTACATCTTTGCAGATCAGTTTTCAGGATCAGGTTTCTTCCAAAGAAATAGAATATGTCGCTCTTGCACCTTCCGCAAAAAAGAAACCGTATAAAATTTTACGGGCAAATTCAGGCAATTTGCACAGTCGTCAAAACGGGGCGGATTATATCATTATTTCTCATCCCCGATTTATTGATAATCCGCTCCTGGATGAACTTTTGCAATTGCGGCAGTCCCAGGGGCTCCGGGTTTTGAAAATCAACGTGCAGGACATTTATGATGAATTTTCTTTCGGTCACGAGACGCCGTATGCAATCAAAGATTTTTTGCGATATGCCAAAAGGTATTGGCAATCGCCCACCCTTCAATATGTGCTGCTTGTCGGTGACGGCTGCTATCACAGAAATACAGCCGCACGGGACACACTGGACCTGGTTCCGGTTTTTATGCGGCAAACGCTAAAGTTTGGTTCAGCAGCAAGCGACCACTGGTATGCGCTTTTGGACGGCAATGATGAAATCCCCGATGTACACATTGGCCGCTTGCCGGTGCGGGATCAAAAGGATCTTGAAGTATTGCTGAAAAAAATTATTGATTACGAAACAAATCCTGACCCCGGAAACTGGAAAAATCGAATTTTATTTATCGGCGGAAACGGTTCCGTTTTTCGCAACCAGGCGCTCGCATTGCCGCACTTTCTTCCACCTGACGTTGAACCGAGATGGCTGTTTACACGTAAAAAGCATAAACCGGACGATGATCCGTTTTTCGGCGGTACTGCCGATCTGCTGGATTACTTTTCAGAAGGTTGTGCCGTAATAACCTTTCACGGCCACGGCGGCGGCGCGATCTGGGCCGACAACGGTCTCCTGCGCCTGGATGATGCCGATCGAATTTACAACCAGGGGAAATATCCGTTTATCCTCAGCATGACATGTTTTACCGGTGCATTCGAGTCCCCGGGCAGAAATTCCCTCTCGGATGCTCTGCTGTTTTCCCAAGAATCGGGTACAATGGCAATGGTTGGCGCAAGCGGCGTCGGCTGGATTCAGAACGGTTATTACTTACAAAGAGAAATTTTAAAATATATGTATCGGCACCCGGAAGCAACTCTTGGAGAAATCGTTGATGCAGGAAAGATACTTTATTATTCCAGGTACAATTATCCGCAAGTTGTTTCGGAAATTAACCAGTACCATCTTTTGGGCGATCCGGCGACAAAACTTGTTTTACCGGATCGAACAGTAGCTATCCATTTGTCGAATGCGTTATCTCACGCGGGAAATAAACTGGAATTTGATTGCCGGTTTCCTTTTACAAAAGGCAAGACAACCGTAAAAATTCTCGACAGTAACCGCGTTGTTTTGTCGGAAAAGGAATTTGCTATAGACGATGGCAAAATAGCCGCTGCTATGATGATTCCGAAAAACATTTCTTCAATAAGCGGATACCTGCAACTTTACGCAGAAAGCGATCTGGGAATTGATCAGGTTCATGGAGCGACTGCATTCTCCTTGTCTGCGCTTTCCTTTGACTCCGTTAAAGTGACATTGACCGCAGAGGACAGCTTGTATCTTTGGACAAAGATAAGTCATAATCTTCCCCTAAAAAACATCTGGGTCAATCTCGCTGGCGATTCCCTGGCGTTAACAACTGTCGACAACCGGTGGTTTAAAACGGAAAAGGGGGTGAAAAAATCTTGGGCGGGTTTGGAAATTCCATTTGTATTTTATGTCCAACTTGAAAACGGATCGGTACAAAAAAGCAAGACCAACAGGTACTACCTGCCAAAAGGAATTGATCTTGCTCTGCAGGCAAATTCAGTTACATTGGATGGAAAGAAAAAAGTCCATCTTTCTATTGTCATAAATAATCTTGGAGATAAACAAGCCGACCATGTTCCTGTGCGTTTTGAGCAGTACAAGTTGCCCGAAAATCATTGGTTCGAAATCGGGCGGGATACAGTCAACGTGGCAGCGTACTCAACTTCCCTGGCGACAGTCCCTTTTTCGGGCATGCCCGGACAAAAACAGATTCAAATTACAATTGATCCGGATCATCTTTTAAATGATCCGGACAGATCCAACGATCGGATGCAAAATACAATAAATGTCAATGCGTTTAATTTTATATTTTATCCCCGGACAAGGAATTGTTGTTAACAATCAAAAAATGGACACACTACACTTTAATGCTCATCTCGCACTCACGTTATCATCCGATGCCATGCCCGATCAGGCTATTCTGAAAATCCAGACAATGAATAAAGTTTCGATATTTGAACAGCCTGATTTTAAATGGATTGAAAATACACCAGCCTACAGGCTTTCTTTTGCTGAAAATGAAAATATTCCGAAACATCCGCTATTCATTTCTGTGACCACGCCTGATTCCATTGCTGCGGGAAATGAAATGTGTGGACTTTTTCGTTTCAATGCCGGGACACGCAAATGGAGCAGACTTGACGCTTCCCATAAGGATGGAACATTTCAGACAAATTTGAACGAATTGGGTAAAATCGCGATTATACAATCTCACGATACAACACCCCCGACTTTAGAGGTGACTGTAAACGGACAGCCATATATCGAGGGGAAATATGTCGGAACCCATCCAAAAATATTTATCGTATTGCAGGACTATGATGGCATTGACATATCGGAAGAAAATCTTTTTCTAACCATTGATGGAAAAAAACAAGCACCTTTTGAATCGGGTCTACCTGATTCGTTACAAAACGGCAATAATATTATGATGGAAATAAATCCCGATTTCATGCCAGGCGAACATATTTTATCTCTCAAAGCGCGTGATTGCAGTGGGAATGACCTGAAAGCGGAAAATATTACTTTTACGGTATCAGAGCATTTTGAAATTCAGATGCTTGGAAATTACCCAAATCCTTTTAAAGATGAAACAACTTTTGCTTATCTTCTGACGCGCCCGTGTGATGAATTATCGATAAAAATTTATACTGCTTCAGGGCGTCTAATCCGGGAACTTGATCCGCGAATTGCAGGGGAGGATCCCAATCCTTTCAGCGCCGATTACCATGAAACGCTGTGGGACGGGACGGACAAGAATGGTTGGGAAGTCGCGAACGGCGTTTATTTCTACCAAATGAAAGCAAGTTCGCATAAAGAGTCGAAAACCGTTATCGGCAAATTAGCCAAATTGAAATAAAAAGCACAAGGATTTCAGGCATTGAAGAAAGCCGCTCTCATATTACTTTTCATTTTTTTGCAGATTTCCATTACATTTGCCGGCGGGCGCTATGCCGGTGCATCATTGGAACTCGGCGTAGGGGCGAGGCCGCTCGGACTTGCGGGTGCTTCTGCAGCAATGCGTGGTAACGGCGATGTGTTTTATTATAATCCGGCATCGCTCGCCTTCCTGGCTCGCTCAGCGGTTAACCTGATGTATGCTCCCAGTTTCGGCAGCCTGCGATCACCGCTGGCGGAATATAACTATTTAGGTTTTGCCTTTCCTCTGCCCGGCGGAGGAACCGTAGCTCTCAACTGGACGCGATTTGCCGTGGATGATATTCCCCTTTACCCGGACCTGCGTGGAGACTCGTTTGCAGAAAGATATAATGACCTCACCCTTCGGCCGGACGGTGTAGCTCTGGGCACATTTCGTGATTTGGAAGATGCCTTTTATTTTTCTTTCGCAAAACTCATTCGCAAAAAAGTTTCTCTCGGCTGGCTGTTTGTGGATTTACCGGTTGAAACAGCGTTTGGGATGAATGTCAAAATGATTCGACAAAGTCTTTACAAGTCGTCGGCGTCCGGCATAGGGATTGACATTGGCGCGATGTTGCGCTTTAATCTAGGGACGCTTCTCAACCAGCGTCGTTTCGGTGATTTTAGTTTTGGCTTCTCCATGATCGACATTTCGCAGACAGCCATTATTTGGGATACAAAACATGAAGATCGGATTCACAGAACCTCCTTGTGGGGTGCATCTTATGAACAAAAACTAGGATTTTTAAATGCAAAATTGAAACTGTTCTGGACGCATCATCACAAATACACAAGTGAGAGTCTTTTTGGTACAGAATTTGTACTCAAAAACTTGGCGGTAAGATTAGGTAAAAAAAAGACAGGTCTTACGGCGGGCATGGGGCTGCGATTCTGGAAGCTCTCGGTTGATTATGCCTTTATTGTTTCAGCGTTTAAAAATTTGAATAGAATAAGTTGCACAATTATTTTATAATCAACACTATGAATCGGTCCTTAAAATGTATTTTTTCTATCTTTCTTTTGGATATTTTATTCTTATCCAATTGTAATAAAAATGCAGAAAATCCTGTACCCCTTCCGAATGCGCCTGTAATACTATCGTCTCCACCTGATACAGTTTTGACGGAAAGAGGTACAGATGCTATTCCCGACAAAAACGCAATTCAAATTCAATGGGAATTGGATGCTGTATTTCATGGTTACAGATTGTACAAAAAATCTCAGGAAGATAAAACTTTTTCATTAACAGCAGATTTGGGGGAAACGGATAGTCTTTACATCGATGAGAAAAATATTGTATTCAATGTCAGGTATCTTTATTTCATCAAAGGGGTAGATGAAAATGGCACATGGAGCGAGCCTTCCGATACTGTAGATTATATGCTCATAGCCAAAGCCTTTAATTTGCTCGTTTCCTCCGAAGAACATCTTTTTTTTCATTGGCAATTCTACGATTATTCACCGGAAATGTACATTCTCAAACTGTTCGATGCGCAAGACGATAACCTGATCTGGATAAGTGAAATCATGCCCTCTTATGAAACCCTGGACGAACAAGCTGTCTATAACTGGGATGGAAAAGCAAGGCAAATGACACCCGGAAGAGCCTACAAATGGCGTATTGATATACGCGGTCCAAATCTGAATTCGGGTAGTGAATCACACTGGCAAAAATTTGTTTTGCAGTAAAATATTTATCTTGACAATTTATTAAAAAATATTAGA
>JAACEJ010000513.1 GCA_011682565.1 Actinomycetota bacterium
ATGTTCTGTTTGTGTTCACCGGATATGCGAAGACGATTTTTCTTTTTTTAAAATTAGAATGTTTGAAAAAATTTAAATGAACAATGGTGCGAAAATTAATGAAATAATGGACATGAGCTTAATCAAAATATTCAATGATGGGCCGGAGGTATCCTTGAAAGGATCTCCTACCGTATCTCCAACAACAGCGGCATAGTGTGTGTCCGAACCTTTGCCACCCAGATTGTCGGCTTCGATATATTTTTTAGCATTGTCCCAGGCACCACCGGCATTTGCCATCAATATGGCAAGCAAAAAAGCAACGACAATACTTCCTGCCAGCATACCGCCAAGCGCTTCCACTCCCAGCACAAAGCCGACAATAATGGGAGAGACAACGGCAAGAATACCGGGTAGCATCATTTCTTTTAAAGCGCGACGAGTGCTGATGTCAACACATTTGTTATAGTCCGGTTTTGCTGTTCCTTCCATCAAGCCTTTGATTTCGCGAAATTGGCGGCGAACTTCCGTTACCATTTCAAATCCGGCTTTCCCTACAGCGCCCAACGTCAATGCACAAAAGATCACCGGTAACAGTCCGCCAATAAAAAGCCCGATTAACACTATTGGGGAATTGAGCGGAATGGTTTCGAGACCAACAATCTTGGTGTAAGCCCAAAACATGGCAAAAGCGCTGAAAGCAGCGGATGAAATCGCGAAACCTTTTCCTATTGCCGCCGTTGTGTTACCCACTGCGTCAAGAGCTTCGGCCCGCTCACGAGTTACTCTGCCCATTCGTGCCATTTCTGCAATACCTGCCGCATTATCTGTGATGGGGCCGTATCCGTCCATGGCCAGGATGGTACCGATGGTAGCCTGCAAACCGACAGCGGCCATGGGGATACCATAAAGACCGGCAAATTTGTAGGATATATACAAAGCAGCAGTCGTGACAAAAACCGGAATGGCTGTGCTCATCATTCCCACGGAAAGTCCTGAAATAATCGTGGTTGCCGGGCCTGTAATCGCTGCATTGGCAATTTCTCTTACCGGTTTTTTTGTGTCGGAAGTGTAATATTCGGTCGAAATACCGATAAGCAAACCGGAAATGATGCCCGCCAATGTTGCCCAGAAAATTCCCATAGCAGCGGGTTGGCCAGGGCCAGTCGGCAGTTTATCTTTAACAAAAAGGATAAGGCCAAGCGTAAAAAGTGCCGCCAGAATAACCGATATAAAAACACCTTTGTTCAGGGCATGACGAGCGCTTTTTGTTTGCGAAGCATAATCCCCTTGTGTCGCTTTTCCGGGGCGGACCATGTAAATGCCAATGATGGTTGCCAGAATTCCGAATCCGCAAACAGCAAAGGGTATTGCAGCGCCTATGGGACTTTTAATAATGATGGCACCAATAGTCAAAACACCAATGAGAGAAGTAACATACGATTCAAATAAGTCAGCGCCCATTCCTGCTGTGTCGCCAACGTTATCTCCGACATTATCTGCAATAACTGCAGGGTTGCGTGGATCATCTTCGGGAATTCCTGCTTCGATTTTACCGACAAGGTCGGCACCGAGGTCGGCACCTTTTGTATAAATACCGCCGCCAACTCTGGCAAACAGCGCAACAGAACTTGCACCAAAGCCATATCCGGCAATGATATCCACAACATTTGCCAGATTATGTGCAAAAATCTGGTTAAGAACAAGAAAAATTCCCACCAGCCCAAACAAGCCGATTCCGACGACAGCAAGTCCCAGCACTGCCCCACCCGTAAAGGCGACCTGAAGAGCACTTTCGATACTGTCTTGAGCTGCCCAGGCAGTTCTGACATTTGCCTTTGTCGCTGAATTCATGCCGATATAGCCGGCCAGAACAGATGAAAATGCACCTGCAAGGAAACACACCGCAGTTGCAGGCTGAATAAAAACAGCAAGAATAATTGCCACCACGAGGACAAAAATCGATAACGTTTGGTATTCGCGTTTTAAAAATGCCATTGCACCGCCGCGAATGGCAGCCGCAATTTCAATCATCGCTTCCGTGCCATTTTGATATTTTGAAACCTTTTTCAAAAATACAATGGCCAAAATGATCGCTAAAACACCCGCAGCCAGGCTAAACCAGAAAAGATACATTTGCATCCTTTGTTAGTATGAATAACCCTGATCATTTTACGCTAGACAGAGTTAACCCAGTTCATTGTTTTATCCAATCCATCGACAATAAAGCCTTTGACGGCATCCACTGCGCTTGAAATGATGTTATTTAACTCCTGGCGCTCTTTTTTCGAAAAAGAAGAAAGCACGAAACTCACCATTTCCTCTTTTCCGAATTCGGAACCAATGCCGACTCGTAATCGTGGAAATTCCTGCGTTTTTAAGTGACGAATGACCGAGGCCACACCTTTGTGCCCGCCCGCGCTGCCTTGTGCCCGCATGCGAAGGCGTCCCAAAGGTAAATCCGCGTCGTCATAGATAAGCAAAAGCTGTGATGGATCAATTTTGTAATACTGCATCAGTTCAAAAACGGCCAAGCCGCTATTGTTCATATAGGTAAGCGGCTTGGCAAGGATAACAGCTTTACAGGCGATTTTTATTTCACTTTGTTTGCAGGTAAACTTGGCTTTTTTGAATGAACCGTTAAATTCTTGTGCAAGTTTGTCGATCACCATAAATCCGGCATTATGTCTTGTGTTTTTATATTTTCTGCCGGGATTACCAAGACCTGCGATCAGATATCTGTCAGACACGTGTGAATACTTTTATCTTAATAATTATTCAGAATCTTCTTCACTCTTGCCGACAACTTCGGGCTCGGCACCTTCCTCTTCTTCTTCACCGATCGTTACAGGAACTTCTTCCTCAACAATTCGCGGTGCACCAACATTAGCTATGACCATGTCATCATCGGCTAAAATTTTCACTTTATCCACAGAAATCGATGACGCATGAATTGAATCGCCAATATTCAATTCCGTTACATCAATTTCAATGTGTTCAGGAATATTGGTCGGCAAACACTCAACTTCAATTTCCCGTGCATGATGCTGCAAGATTCCGCCTTCATTCTTAACACCATTTGGCACTCCGATTAGCTGGATTGGAACCATAACATTAATTTTTTCGGTCAGTGTAATACCCAGCAAATCGATATGAATCGGCGCATTGGTCAGGGGATCGAACTGGATTTCGCGAACAACGCATTTTTTTTGATCTTTTCCGTCAAAGATCACATTCAGCAGGCCGGATTCGCTGCTTAACAGTGTACTCAATTCTTTTTTGTTGACGCTAAAAGGTATATTCTCTGCTCCGTGAAAATAAAATATACCGGGCAATTTGCCTTCTCTTCGCAGCCTGCGTGAAATCTCTTTACCGGTAACTTTTCGCGTTTCAAGCTTTAAACTTGTTTCCGACATTGTAAATCTCCACTTTTATAAAAACGTAATATCAAAATATTATTGTTATAGTAATGGTCCTTTGAGCGGGAAAAGGTCTGAAATAGACCGCTCCTCGTGTATCCTTCTTATTGCATCTGCTAACAAATCTGAGACACTCAGAATTTCCATTTTATCAATGACTTTTTCAGGGGAAATCTGCA
>JAACEJ010000514.1 GCA_011682565.1 Actinomycetota bacterium
AACATCACCGAACCGCTTCCCGGCTTGAATGGATTTGGATAAGCCGGGTAAAGATAAAAAGATGCAGGCCGTTCCAAGTTATTTCTTACAATTGAAAGATCGTAGCTTTGTTCGATAACTTTCATCTCCGGGCCGGTTTCTTCCCACGCGGCTAGTTTATCGCCAAAAGACGCGTCAAGGTTGGGTTGGTCGATAAAATACGTGTTGTATTTCAGGGAAATATTATCCGTTTGTAGAGCGGGGCCATTCGCCCGCACCCGCAATCCCATATCGCCAAAAGAGCGCATATCGCCGGTATCTGTCGTGCTGTCGCTGGTGCCGCCGCTTTTGTCGTCACGATAATAAAGGTTCATTGTCGAATTTTCAACATTCGGCAATTCCTGGATGATAAAAATTGATCCGGCATCGCCGGTGGCCATGGCCCACTGCAGGTGCGAAGTTTCATCGAGAGAAATATTCGGGCTGTCGGGGATGCCGTCGATGTCAATTCCATTTCGGTTTTTGTTGGAATAAAACTTCATACCGATTGCCGCTTCACTCAGGTCGAGTGACGAGCGCAAATTATTTACTCCCATTACAGCAAGCAGGGTTCTGTTCAGGCTAAAATTATCCAGTGTAATGCGAAAGGAATACGGAAAGTATTGCATTTGATAATCCGCATTGACAGGCGGGCCGCCAAAAGGTAAAAACAGATTTGCCCGTTCATCGTGGAAGGAACGAATGTTTCCGGGATGAAAGGTCACCGGGTCATCTTGTGCTTTGATCATGTCTTCCGAAATGGCATAAGAGCCAATATCCGACAGCGCCGAAGTGCCGGATAAACGCAGTTTGAGCCGGTCAATAATATTTTGTCCCGGGGCGAGTGCAATCGCAGCATAGTCGATCCAGCCGTCCGCATTGTGGCCGATACGGTAAACGCGGCTAATTACCGTATCCGCTGCCGGTGCATCCAACGGTGCGGCGATATATTGAAAGTATCCGGCGGCCACCGAGTCCGGGCTGCCGTTACGAAACAAATAGATCCAGCCCTGTTGATTTGCATCCGAAGAATCGCTAAAAGCAAGCTCCAGGCGATGATACTGCCGGCTTTGCTCATCGTCGGGCCAGGCGGTTTGCGCTGCCCTGTCGCCCAAATCGCCGGGCATGAATAAAATCTCATCATTCGCGCCAATGACGCCGTCGATAAATTCTTTTTTATTGTACTTGCCGTCATCGCTGCGTTCGTCAATCTGCCAGGGAACGAGCGACCATGAATCGTTTTGCAAATTATATTTGTAGGCATGCCAATTCCGAATTGTTAATCCCAACAATGGCGTCCCTGCAACGGGACGAATGATGGGAACGTAACGGCGCTCCAATGTTTTCTGTTGCGCAAAAGATATCGTTGTCAAAAATAATATGAGCAAAAAAAGTTTATTAATCTTCATACTAGAAATCTCCGTTCACGGAAAGTGAGAAATTGCGAATTTCTCCAAGAACTCTTTCCGAGACTGTATAATTATAGTTCAACGCATTGCGAATATTGAATTGAAAATTAAGGTGTTTCATTTGATAAATAAATCGAACATTCCACACTTTTGTCGCCACACGTTCGTCCAGCGGATAAACGGCAACGCGCTGAATTCGCCCCTGGTAGCGAAAGTCCGTTTCAAAAATAAAAGAGCCATACGTGAACGACGGCGTAAAATAGGAGATAAATCTTGGCCTGTAAAACAACGGTTTGTTGCTTTCCACTTCTCTCGGGTCCATCCAAGTTGCTGAAGCGTGTAAAGAAAGCCGGTCCTTCCATATCTGCCAGCGGAATTCTGTTTCAATTCCCTGAATACGTGCTTTGGGATAATTAATAAATTGTGCCGTCAAATCGGACGCAAGTGTGGGTTCGATTAAATTTTTATAGGTGCTGGAAAAGAGCGAGAGTTCCGCATAAGCAACATTGTTAATTTTTTGTCGAATTCCCGCGTCGAATAGCACGGAACGCTCCGGCTGCAAATCCGGGTTGGGCAGCGCTTTGAAATCTTTGGAACCTGCTGAGATAAAGCGTTCGACAACCGTTGCCGCACGAAAGCCTCGCCCCACTGAAAAATGAAATATTGAACCATAAATCGGCTGGTAGCTGAATCCGATTTTGGGACTGAGTTGCGCCTCCACGGAATCGCCGACGAGTGTATACGTGTCTACCCGCATTCCTGCATTAAGCTGCAGTAAGCGTGATATTTGCCAAATCTCCTGAATGTAAGGCGATATGCCGTTCGCGCTGCGTTTGCCGTAATATTGCGAGGCCACATTGTCGTGCTTGTAATCGAGTCCGAACGAAAGGCTGTGATTGACATGCGGCAGCCAGTTAAATTGCACTTCGCCGCTTAACCCAATAGCCGGAGTGAAAGCATTGCTGATGTTAAACGGCATGCCCACAAGCTGCTGATTATACGAGAGTCTTATTTTTGACGAAAACGTAGGTGAAAACAATTTGTGATAGACGAGGTAGCCGATATAACCTGTGAGTTTGAATCTGTTGTTCAAATCTGTGGGCGGAACTTTGAGCGCCTGGTTTTGCTCCAGCCACTGCAAAAAAAGTTCGCGGTCTTCATTGCTGTATGTGGAAAACAATGTGAGCGTAGATTGATCGGTAATTTGCCAGCGTGCTTTGCCGGTGAGATACCAGCGGTTGAGATAACCGTTTTGCCGGTCGCCGGTGGATTGATGATGTGAAACGGCCAGCCGCAAACCGACAGGCCCCATCGAATTGGAATAACTCACATCTGTTTTGTTGAAATAGAGCAGTTTGTTCGTCCATCTCCACTGCGGCACGGACGGTTTGTCATAAAAACCCGAGGTTTGACGAAAGGAAAGACTGTGATGTTTTGAAGGGTTTTTGGTAATGATATTGATGACGCCGCTCAACGCGCCGGAACCGTACAATGATGATGCAGCGCCTTTCAGTACTTCAATGTGCTGGATTTCGGAAACGGGAAGGATGCTCCAATTGGCTTCCCCCAAGTCGCTGGTTAAAATCGGTACGTCGTCCAGCAAAACCAGGGTGCGGCTGCCGCCGAGGCGATTGTAGCCGGAACCGCCGCGAATGTTGATGTTTTCGCCGACCAGGGTAACGCCGGGTACGCTTAACAACGCTTCGTCGACGCGGAAATTATTTCGTCGTTTGATTTCGTTTTCACCCAAGACACTGATGCTCGCTGCCGCCGAAGCCAGATCCTGCGGCTGGCGCGATCCGGTGATGATAATCTGTTCGATTTCTATGGGCGTAGGGTTTAGAAAAATTTGTACATGTACCGTTCGGTCAATGCGTACCTTGACTGAAACAGCTTTTGACTTGAAGCCAATGTAACTTGCTTTGAGTTGGTAAAGTCCGGGCGATGCTTTCAATATTTGAAAATAACCTTTTGCATCACTGCTTGCGCCGATAAACGTACCTTCAATTTGGACATTCGCTCCGGGCAAGGGCTGCTTTGTTTTGCTGTCGAAAACATAGCCGGTTATTTTCCCGGACATTTGTGCATGAACAATTCCGGTAGCCCCCACAAAGAGCATAAAAATTATTTTGAAAATATATTTTCTCAT
>JAACEJ010000051.1 GCA_011682565.1 Actinomycetota bacterium
CCTGTCGATGCAATACCGAAAGAGATTGAAGAAAATCTCCCTCGAAATTTTTCGGCATTTTACAGGCTTTATGAAGAATTGCTTACCGAACTGAATGCTGTCGATTATGATGATCTCATCAGCTTGCCGTTGCGAATCCTGCGAAATGATCCGCAAACACGACGGACGATCCTGCGGCGCTACCCTGTCATTGCGGTGGATGAATTTCAGGACATCAACCGGGCGCAGTATGAATTATTCAAAATCCTTGCCATTGCTGCGCAGGATGTTTGTGTCATCGGTGATCCGGATCAGGCGATTTACGGTTTTCGTGGTGCCAGCCGGGACTTTTTCCTGCAATTCGGCAAGGATTTTCCACATGCAAAATCCATCCGCCTGCGCCGCAATTATCGTTCGGCGCGAAACATTCTGTCTGCTTCTACGCAAATGCTTTCCGGCGGTGAAGGTTTTTCCCCGGAAGATCTCTGGTCGGACATTGCGCCGGATGTCAAAATTCATATACAGCAATCGGCAACAGACCGCGCCGAGGCCGAATTTGTAGTACATCGCATCGAACAATTGCTGGGGGGGACGAGTTACTTTTCCATCGACAGTAAACGTGTGGATGATCGCGGACTGCCGCAGGATTATACTTTTTCCGATATTGCCGTTTTGCTGCGCACAAAAAGACTTTTGCCGCCGCTGGAAGAGGCATTCACACGTTCGGGCATTCCTTTTGAATCTTTTGCCGATGAAAATTTGCTTTCCTATCTCCCGGTTCAATTTATTGCGGCCAGTCTACGGTTATCGAACGGCTTTTTTGCAAAGCGTGATCTTGTTTTACTTGCCGGACATTTTCTGATATACAATTCGGAAGAAAAGGCACACATCGATACTTTGCTGGCTTCCTGGGATGTGGAATCATTGAATGAGGACATACTAAAAATCCGTGGTGTCAGCCGTTTCTTTACATACGTGGAGAGTTTGCGCGGAATGTCGCGTGAATTTACGGTTGCGGAAAAAATAAAGAGCATTCGGGAAAAGATAAAAAGTGATAATATTTTTGCAGAAAAGGAAACGAGCCTGCTCCTGCAAAAGTTAACACGCATGGCGCAGCCATTCGGCAGCCGGGGTGATGAGTTTCTGGATGCGCTTTCTCTGCAAAAAGAAACAGACGATTTTGATGTTCGCGCTGACCGCGTACATTTGCTGACATTGCATGCATCAAAGGGCCTGGAATTTCCCGTGGTGTTTATTATTGGCTGCGAGGAAGATGTTTTGCCTTTACGGCTCGGTCGGGATTCCGATATGGATGAAGAACGACGGCTGCTTTATGTCGGTATGACGCGGGCACAAAGCCAGCTTTATCTGACCCATGCGAAAACACGCATAATATTTGGGAAAAGGCATTTGCAATCTCCATCGCGATTTTTGGTTGCAATTTCTGAAAGTCTTGTTCAGCGGCAAAAAAGTATGAAATTGTACAAGGGGAAAAACACAGACCAATTAAATTTACAGTTAGAGCTATAGGAGCACCTGGAAAGGGTGCATTCCCGAATCCGATTTTTTGAGAAAAGGAAGCGTAGAATGAAAATAGTCGATTTGAGAAGTGACACCCTGACCAAGCCGACGCCCGGTATGCGCCGTGCCATTGCCGAAGCACAGGTATTTCGATTCCATATCCGTTTGCCTTTCTAAAGGGCTCGGTGCGCCGGTAGGTTCGGTGGTGGTTGGATCACAGGAATTTATTCATGAAGCGCATCGCTATCGCAAAATTTATGGCGGGGGGATGCGGCAGGCCGGCAGTCTGGCAGCCGCCGGATTGTACGCGTTAGATCATCATCTGCAAAGACTGGCAATCGACCATGAACGCGCGAAAAGACTTGCGACAGGCCTCGATGCTTTGGAAGGCGTGCAGGTCGATCCCAATGCTTCACAAACCAATATTGTTGTTGCCGATTTTGATCCGACCCAATTCAATGTCAAGCATGTTGTTTCCGCCCTGGTGGAGAATGGTGTGTTGGGTATTGCCTTTTCGCAGACGCAAATTCGATTTGTAACTCATCTTGATTTAAGCGATAAGAATATTGAACACGCTATTGCAACATTTAATAAAGTTATCGGTAAAAAGGCTTTTTAAACGCTACTATTAACTAACGCTCTTATCAAAACCCGGTAAATATGGTCAAAATTCAAAACGCACTATTTGATTTTATTCTGAAAGAATGGCTGCTGATTGCCGCTGCTTCCGGTCTTGTTTTGACATCGGTTTACAGCAGACGCCTGCCGAATTATTCAAAACAAGAGATGCAGATTCTTTTTCTTTTGTTTGCGCTTTTTGTGGCTGTTAAAGGACTTGAGCGCAGCGGTTTTTTATCAAGGCTTTCACAAAACATTGAAAAGGGAAAAGCCATATCATTAAAACTGCTGGTTGCCACTTTTTTTCTCTCAATGTTGATTACAAATGATGTTGCCCTGATTGTGATTGTACCGCTAACTCTGACGGTCAATGTCGACCGTAAGGATATTCTCGTAATCCTTGAAGCTTTGGCTGCCAACGCCGGGTCCGCGCTCACACCTTTTGGAAATCCGCAGAACCTTTTTATCTACTGGTATTACGGCTTGTCTCCGGCGGAATTTATTCTGGCTATTGCGCCATTTTCTTTTGTTTTTCTTGCTCTTTTGGTTGTTTCGTCGTTTATCGTAAAAGCAAAGAATACCAGGCAGCATCCGACAGCGCTGGAACACGGTGGGAATGCATCATATATTTATGGGGTATTGCTGATTATTGTTCTTTTGGCTGTGCTTCGTGTGTTGCCGATATCTGTTGGTTTTCTCGTTATTCTCTATGTACTTTTGTTCGACCGCAAAAGTTTGCATGTCGATTATGCCCTGTTACTCAGCTTTTATTTCTTTTTTGGTCTTGCTGAAAATCTGAAAACATTACTGGCAACGGAAATGAGACATTCCGGGCATATATTCCTGTTTTCTGCTCTTGTAAGTCAGTTCATGAGTAATGTTCCGGCAGCCCTGCTGTTCGCAAAGTTTACAATGCACTGGAAGGCTTTGCTTTGGGGAACGAACGTCGGTGGTTTCGGCGGTCTTTTTGGATCGCTGGCAAATCTGATCGCCTACAAGCTTTATATCACGAATGAGAATACAAACAAACCGATATTATTTACTGCCAAGTTCCTTCTCCTCGGGTATGCGGCTTTTTTTATCGGCATCGGTTTATTTTTTGTTCTGGAAAAAATTTATTGAATAACCGAACAGTTAACAGGGCACATCTTTTCCATTGGAGATATTTTTCCACATTGTTCTTTTGGGGAACATCCTGGTTTTATTTTTAGTTAAAATTTATCAAGAATGAAAATGATGATTTTCCACCAGCAAGTGATGGATTTACTATATTTGTGATTTAGACGTTGACATTAGCTTTTATATTTTGTACATTTGCAGTTGGCCGTTTTTTGATTATTTTTTTGAAATCTGAAATATAATTCAATTAAAACTAGTTCTTTTAATATGTATCATTAAATTTAGAAGGGAAGTGATACTCTCAACTAATGACCAAGCCCAAGAAAAAGCCCAAACAAAAAGAAGTACGTACCAAAGAGTCTATTGAAAAGTACCTTGAGGAAATCGGTGGATTCTCACCACTACCGCCGGCGCAGGAAATTGCTCTTGCAACTCGTATTCATAAAGGCGATGAGATAGCTTTAGAAAAGCTTGTGCAGGCAAACCTGCGCTTTGTCATCACCGTTGCCAAAGAATACCAGGGGCAAGGCTTACCTCTTCAGGATTTGATCAGTGAAGGAAATCTTGGTCTTATCAAGGCTGCGCAAAGATTTGACGAGACAAGAGGATTCAAGTTCATTTCTTACGCGGTATGGTGGATCCGGCAATCAATTCTTCAGGCGTTAGCGGAACAATCAAGAGTTGTGAGATTGCCCTTGAATCGTGTTGGAGCAATCAACAAGGTCGGGCGTGCGCTCGAATCTCTGGAAAAGGAGTACAGCCGCGAACCCAGCATGGATGAAAT
Organism: Actinomycetota bacterium; assembly: GCA_011682565.1. Taxonomy (GTDB): domain Bacteria; phylum Zhuqueibacterota; class Zhuqueibacteria; order Residuimicrobiales; family Krinioviventaceae; genus Hydrothermomicrobium. The sequence continues at coordinate 4,022 of JAACEJ010000051.1, forward strand.
TGCCACTAAAATGGAAATGAGTTCCTATGACGTTGCCGACGTTCTTAAGACTTCTGCAAGGCATCTTTCTTTGGATGAACCGTTTAAGGAAGATGAAGGAAATAGTTTACTCGACGTTCTCAGAAGTGACAGGTATGATCCTCCGGACGGTACCCTGATGCGAGATTCTCTGCGCGAAGAAATCAATAAGGTGCTGTCAACTCTTAAATCCAGGGAAGCGGAAATTGTCAAACTTTATTTTGGCCTGGATGGAGATCGACCACTGACATTGGAAGAAATCGGCGAGTATTTTGAACTGACTCGTGAACGTGTTCGTCAGATCAAGGAAAAGGCCCTCAGGCGATTAAGGCACCGATCCAGACTGGATCCTTTAAGGAAATACCTTGGTTAATGTAAAGCCTCCACAATATGTGGGGGCTTTTTTTTGGAAACTAGCGAATAAACAAAAGAGAAATAAAAATGGAATAGCCGCCCAACAGGGCTAGCGCTTCAGGCCGGTTTAATCTGTATCCGGTTCTCATAAAGGGAAATGAAATGAGCGTAAAAACAAGCATCACCGGGTATTCAAAATGCAAAAGATGAACATCGACTTTTATCGTTGTGACCATGGAAACCGCAGCAATAACGAATAGTGTATTGAAAATATTGCTGCCCACGGCATTTCCGACCACAATGTCGAAATGACCGCGAATCGCTCCCACGGTAGAAATAGCCAATTCCGGCAAAGACGTCCCTACAGCCACCATCGTTATTCCGATCACAACCTGACTCACTCCCAGCGTTTCAGCCATGACAACTGCCGATTTTACAAGCCAGTATGATCCCAGCAATAGTGCTAAAAGCCCTGCAAAAATCATTGCAAAATAGCGCTTGAGGGGTTTTTTCTTTTTTCCATCTCCGTTTTCCTCCATTTCTGCGCGGAGCTTTTTACCATCCTTACGTTGTTGCGAAGCCATGCGAAACATGTAACCCAAAAAAACCATAAATCCGGAAAGAAGAATAAGGCCGTCAACATAATTCAATTTTTTATCAAGACTTAAAAGATAGAAAACAAGCGTCGCAACAATTAGAAACGGCATCTCTCGTCGCACGGTATTGACTTCAATTTTAAGGGGGCGGATGAGTGCTGTAATGCCAATAACGAGGCCGATATTTGCGATATTGCTGCCGATGATATTCCCCAGGGCAATGTCGTTGGTGTGCCGGAGTGCCGAAAGCATACTGACTGCAAACTCGGGCGCAGAAGTTCCCATGGCAATGATCGTTAGCCCAACCACAAGAGGGCGAACACCAATTCTTAATGCCAGTTTGCTGGAGCCTCTTACGAGAACTTCGGCGCCTTGCCAGAGAAGAATAACCCCGGCAGAAAAAAATAATATATCACTAGTTAACATCTTATCCTTGATCATTGACCATAAGTTTAATCCTTTCGACTTCCCGGCTTGACTATTGGAAATCCTTTTTTGCACAATGGACAATCATCGGGCTGATGAGCAACAACATCCATTTGAAAGACCGGGAATGCCGGCACATCGAATGCTGTTTTTCCCCCGCTACGATCCACTATGTAGCCAACACCGACAACATCGGCACCGGCCTTTTGGGCCAGTGTAATGACCTCCTGCAGCGATCCACCTGTTGTAACAACATCTTCAACGGCAAGGACGCGTTCACCTTTTTTCAAAGAAAAGCCGCGTCGCAATGTCATTTGCTCGTTTTCTCTTTCAGCAAAAATTGCCCTTGTGCCGAGAAGACGGGCGACCTCCTGGCCTGCAACAATACCTCCAATAGCCGGAGAAATAACCGTTTCGATATTTTGTCCGATAAAATGATTCGCAATCTCACGGCATAATTTTTCGGCGTATTGCGGATATTGCAACACCAATGCACATTGAAAATATTGAGAACTGTGCAGACCGGATGTTAATCGGAAATGTCCTTCAAGCAATGCACCACTGGCGCGAAATATTTCAAGCGCTTCATCCTTTGTCATTATTCTGTTCCTGAAAGTTGATCCACGAGTTCACTTTTTCTTTGTTCTTGCTTCGTTCAGTTTATTTCGAGTGGCCTCTGCCTGCCTTCTTGCTGCATCGGCAAAATCAGCATCTGACGAAGCATAAATAACAGCCCTGCTGGAATTAAAAAGGGCACCCCGGCTGTTTGCATTTGTGCCGTTCATTACCGAGTTGACGAGATCGCCTCCTTGAGCGCCAATACCGGGTATTAAAAATGGCAAGTCCGGGGCTGCACGACGAATGTGCTCAAGCTCATCCGCATGTGTTGCGCCCACAACCAGACCGCAATTTCCTTTTGTATTCCAACTTTTCACCAGTTCAACGATCCGTTCGTACAGTTCTTGCTTGCCGTCGGAAAAGTGCTGCAAATCTGCAGAACCGGGATTCGATGTCAGGCACAAAAAGAAAACGCCTTTTTCCGGGTTTTCCAAAAACGGGGAAACAGAGTCTTTTCCCATAAGCGGATTCACGGTAATTGCATCCGCCCGCAAATCATCGAAAAGCGCGCGCGCATACATTTTTGCAGTATTACCAATATCGCCCCGCTTGGCGTCTGCGATGTTGATTGTATTTTGGGGAAGATAATCAAATGTTTGTTTGAGTGCCTGCCATCCCTGCAAACCGTACGCTTCATAAAAAGCTGTATTCACTTTATAGGCTGCGGTAAAATCTGCTGTTGCATCGATGATTGCCTTGTTAAAAGCAAAGAGCGGATTATCCTGCCGGCGAATTTCGTGCGGAATTCTTTCCAGCACGGTATCTAACCCAACGCACAGCAGGGATTTTTTTTTCTGAATGATATTGTCTAATTTTTCGCTAAAATTCACGCCGTTTCTTTCAGTTAAAAAGTTTATGAAAACACGAGTCATCATCCTGCACCCGAATGCTCCGCGTGTCGAAAATGTCAATATCCAATAAAGAAAACAGGACTTTTTGTGTGCAGTATCCCGTGCAACACTTGAGTTATCGGCGGAGAAAGCTACTTGAAGATTAAAACCACGCGCAAAAAGGTGCTGCTTTCTCGTCTCCGCTCTCTACTAATTCATAGATATACAATCTTTATATCCGGCCTTTTATTTTTTTCCAAATACAAAACAGCAACACTGGGTGCGGGGGCTTTTCTTGGCTGTGAAGCAGAACCGGGATTAATAACGACAAGGTTTCCGTTCTGCCATATTTCCGGGTGATGAGTGTGCCCGAAAATTTTTATAATTGATCTTTTGCTCTGTGGTGACAACTTTTTTGGCTTTACAGGAATGTGCGTAATTTCCAAAAAGTGCCCGGCAATTTCAAGGTTTTCGGAAGAATGGAGTTTTCGGGCTATATTAAATCCATCCACATTGCCCGTCACTGCGGTAACGGGAGCCAGCGACCTCAGTTCAACCAGAATTTCTTCTTTACCAATATCACCGGCGTGAACGATGTGATCCACATCTTTGAAAACAGTAAATATTTTAGGAGACAAATAGCCATGTGTGTCCGATATAACGCCGATCTTGTATTTTTTATTCATGTCCACTCTTGTAATGTATAAATCTGATCTTTTGACAAGATGAACACATTACCGGCTCCCGATAATTCCTGTTTATTTTATGATATCCGCGCCTACATATTTTTGCAAAATTTCGGGGACAATGACTGTACCCTCATCCGTCTGGTAATTTTCGAGAATGGCAATCACCGTTCGCGGCAGCGCCAAGCCGGAGCCGTTGAGCGTGTGTACAAATTCAGGCTTGGCTCCTTTTTGCCGGCGAAAACGGATATTTGCCCGCCGGGCCTGGAAATCTTCAAAATTACTGCAGGAAGAAACTTCCAGCCATTTTTCTATTCCCTGCGCCCAGACTTCGATATCGTAACATTTGGCTGCGGCAAAACTTAAATCGCCGGTCGCCAGCGTCAAAATTCTATATGGAAGTTTTAGCAGTTGCAACACTTCTTCGGCGTTACCCAACAGCAATTCCAGTTCGTTGTATGATGTTTCCGGTTTGACGAATTTGACCATCTCCACTTTATCGAACTGGTGGATGCGCATCAGCCCGCGCGTGTCTTTGCCGTATGCACCGGCCTCGCGGCGGAAACAGGGTGTGTATGCTGTATAGCGGATTGGAAGGTCATCTTCCGACAATATCTCTTCGCGGTGCATATTCGTTACCGGAACTTCTGCTGTGGGGATGAGAAAAAGGTCATCCTGCTCGATGTGGTACATGTCATCTTCGAGTTTCGGCAATTGTCCTGTGCCGAACATGGCCTCTCTCTTTGTAATAAAGGGCGGCGAGATTTCGGTGTATCCCTGCTTTTCTGTGTGCAGGTCGATCATAAAATTTATGAGCGCTCGTTCCAGCTTTGCCCCCATTCCGCGGTAACCGACAAAAAAGGAACCGGATATTCGCGAGGCGCGGTTGAAATCGATAATTTCCAGCTTTTCTGCAATTTCATAATGTGGCTTGGGCTTGAAATCTTTTTTCGGAATTTCGCCCCAGCGCCGGATTTCTTCGTTGGCGCTTTCATCGCCAACAGGTACCGAAGGATGCGGGATATTGGGAATGCGAATGTGAATATCACGGATTTCACTTTCAACGGCCTTGAGTTCGTCACTTGCTTTTTTTATCTTGTCGGAAAGCGCACGCATTTCCGAAATGACTTGCGAGGCATCCTTTCCTTGCTTTTTCATTTCCGGTATCAAAGCCGTCACTTTGTTTTGCTCCGCCCTGTCGGATTCTACTTTGGCAATCAACTGCCGGCGTTTTCTATCTAATTGCAGCAATGCATCAAGATCGGCTTTTTCTCGTTTATTTTTAATCGCGTCACGAACCAGTTCGGTGTTTTCTCGAATAAATCTCAAGTCTAACATTGACTTAATCCTTTAATATTTTGGTTAAAAAGTCAAATTTTAAATAACAAAAGACAAATAAATTACAATCTCAAATTATCAAGCTTATTTTGATTTGAGTATTATGGAAGAAAGGATTTTCTTTAGTTCAATTGCTTCTTGCAATAATTTTTTGGTTTCCCCTGTATTGTTCAAATTATTTGTTTCATAAATTAGCCTAATCCAATAAGCGCTTTCCTTTGCTTCTTTTCGGCTTATCTTTATTCTCAATAGAAAATCTTTTTTGCCCAGAGCTTCGTTAGCTTCCCTATAATTGGCTCCAACAGAACCGGATGATCTTATTAATTGTTTGCCATCTTCAATATTAGCAATGGTCTTGGGGAGAGTCTTAACAAAAAGCCTTATCGCTTTTGCAAATTAAAAAGTTCTTTCTTCGAGATCATATATTGGTTTGTTTGGCTTTTCAAGCATTGATCATTGCTTTTTGTTTGAAATTTGAATTTTGATTCTTGGATATTAATATTAAAAATCACTTTATTACAAACAATAAATACAACTCATTGTCCTTTCAATCGCAGCATTACATATATCGTAAAAAGCATAATTCGAAAATCAAGACGCAGAGATATGTTTTCAATGTAATAAAGATCGTACTCTAATTTTTCTCTGACGTTTTCAATGGTTGTGTCGTACTTACCTTTCACTTGCGCCCAGCCGGTTACACCCGGTTGTACTCTTAAACGCCGGGTGTAAAAAGGATATTCACGTTTTAATCGATCAACAAAATAGGGACGTTCCGGGCGCGGACCAACCAGGCTCATATCTCCGTTGAGAACATTAAACAATTGCGGAAATTCGTCCACACGTAATTTGCGGATGATTCGTCCGATGCGAGTGATGCGTGGGTCTTTTTTATCCGCCCAAACAGGGCCGGTCATTTTTTCTGCATCTATGACCATGGAACGGAATTTATAAATAGTAAAAATTCGTCCGTTTTTTCCAACTCTTTTTTGTTTAAAATAAACGGGCCCGCGCGATTCAAGTTTAATTAGAATTGCGGTTATAACAAAAATCGGCGATAGCAGGATAAGGGAAACCAGGGAAAAAGAAATATCGATGATCCGTTTCACCTGTCTTTCCCACGGCAGCATCAGTTGCGGTTGAATTTCGATGAGTGGGAAACCGTAAATCTGGTGCGTGCGCGCCTGGCCCATAACAATGCCGTAGAGATCCGGCTCTATTTTTATATGCACCGGCAAATCTTCGCACTGAGCAATGATGCTTAAAACATCTTTGTGTTTTTTACTCCCGGCAATAATGACTTCTTCCACATTGTGTTTTTTTACAATTCTATCCAGATCACGAATACCGGCCAGAACATGCAGCCCTTCATGCGATTCCCCTTTTTCCTTTTTGGAAAGGCTGATAAACCCGATGACACGGTATCCCAATGCCGGAAATTGTTTTATTTTTTTTGCCAGTTCACGCGCTCTGTCGTTCCAGCCAATGATGACGGTATTTCTTTGCCCGATTCCTGCTTGCAACAGCTTGCGCTGCAAAGTATGCAAGGCGAGGCGCCCACCGCCAACGATAAGGATCATAAAAAGCCAGTAACTCAGTATCAGCATTCTGCCCAGGGTTGGCGGGCGCGAAAGATCACGCTGTGGGTCAAAAGTAAGCAAAAAGATGAGCACAATACCAATACTGATATTTTTGATGACAGCTACGAGCTCGTCAAACCGCGACTTTGTGTACCACGATTGATAAAGGCCAAAGAACAAAAAGATGAGCAGCCAGTACAAATAAACAATAATCGTAAGCTGCACCCTGTAAGCAAAACCCTGCTCGACAAACAAATTAACACTGCTGCGCAAACTAATCAGTCCCCAAAATGCAAGACTTATGGTAATGAAATCAACGACGAGCAGTAAAAGTTTTTCAATGGGTTTTGGCATGAGAAATTATTTTAAATACGAGTCTATTTTTTATACGTTTTAAAAAGGCCTACAATAAAACCTGAACCCCAGCAGATGTGCATAGTTAGAAATATAACTGGATAGAAGAACGCATATTTAATTATTCGATCTTTTGCAAGTGTTACTAATGAAGCAATAAAAAGATAAATAGTGTAAACGATCCATAGCACCAATAAAAGTTTTAAAAAGAAAGGATTATAAAATCCTAATATACTAAAAAAGAGGGATAAGAAAACAAAAACTGGTGGAAGGATGTGAATAAACTTGAAAGCAGTGAAATGCTTTTTCATTACATTAGCTCTCAAGATACCATAATTGAA
>JAACEJ010000515.1 GCA_011682565.1 Actinomycetota bacterium
GGAGTTTTATAAAACTTCATACATTCATTCCCAATTATGGGCTGGTTCTAATCATCTTTTCGATCTTGATCAAACTGCTCGTTTATCCGCTCACTCACAAAAGTTTTCAATCCATGAAGCGGATGCAGGAATTGCAGCCAAAATTAAGCGCATTAAAAGAAAAATATGGGAAAGACGCACAGCGCTTAAATAAAGAGACAATGAAACTCTATAAAGAAGAAAAAGTCAATCCTATGGGGAGCTGTTTGCCGACGGTTTTGCAAATGCCTCTACTTTGGGGGCTTTTTATCGTTTTTCGATCGACAATAGAATTGCGGGGACAAGGATTTATTTGGTGGATAAAAGATCTTTCCATGCCGGATACGGTCGCGACTTTGCCGTTTTCCATTCCATTTTATGGGGACACGGTGAACATATTGCCACTATTTATGGGAATTACAATGCTCATTCAACAAAAAATGAGTATTACCGATCCAAAACAAAAAGCAATGGTGTACTTTATGCCAATTTTTCTGACATTGCTTTTTAATTCATTTCCTTCAGGTTTAAACCTTTATTACGCCTTGTTTAATATTTTATCGATTATTCAGCAAAAGTATTTGAGCGGGCCAACAATGCAACCGGCGACAGTGGCGGTGAAAAAGGTAAAGAAATAAATATTTTCGTTATGACAATTATCATTCGTCCGGCCCCACTCATTTATTTTAGTGGGGTTTTGTTTTGGCTCTTGTTAAAATTCAGTAAAAAATGATAAAAAGTTTAAATGACACAATAGCGGCAATATCGACTGCCAGGGGAGTTGGGGCCATTGCAATTGTGCGGTTGAGCGGAAAAGAAAGCGTTCAGATCGCTGATAAAATATTTAGGGGAAAAAGAAAATTACAAAACGATGAACATGCACACGCTGCCTTTGGAAAAATAATTCATCGAAAAAACGACGATGCAGTTAATAAAGTAGAAGTATTAGACGAAGTTATTGTTACCAGATTCAATGCTCCTCATTCTTTTACCGGCGAAGACATTGTTGAGATCAATTGTCATGGTGGTGCCTATGTTGCGCAGGAAATTCTGAGTTTACTTTTGGCACATGGTGCGCGTATTGCTGAACCTGGCGAGTTTACAAAGCGTGCATTCATAAATGGAAAAATTGATCTCGTTCAGGCGGAAGCCATTGCAGATATTATTAATGCACAAACAAGAACAAGTTTAGAATTGTCGGTTTCGCAGCTTTCTGGAAAACTATCCGAAAAACTAAAATCTTTGAGAAATGCATTAAAAAAACAATGTATTCTGCTGGAAATTGAATTAGATTTTTCGGAGGAAGATCTGGAATTTGCCGGGCGCGATATATTGCTTGTTGATCTTGAAAAACTATTAACAGAAGTGAATTCTTTGCTCGATTCATTTCAATATGGAAGAATTATTCGCGAAGGGGCGCATACTATTCTTGCCGGCCGACCGAACGTTGGCAAATCCTCGATTCTTAATCGACTGCTTGAGGAGGACCGGGCGATCGTTTCGGATATTCCCGGAACTACGAGAGATAGTCTTGAAGAATCTTTGGATATAAACGGTGTTTTGTTTAAAATAACAGATACGGCGGGATTAAGAGAGACAAAGGGTCAGATTGAAAAAGAAGGCGTTAAGAGAACAAGAAAGCTCATCGAGGATGCGGATATTCTTGTTTATATTTTTGATGCTACGTTATTTCATAAAGATAAAAGTTTGGCAGAATTTGAAGATTTAAGGCGAAAATATTCTGATAAAAAGATTCTAACCGTAATGAACAAAATTGATCTTGTTAAAGACGTTGAAAAATATGATAGCAAGGGCTCTCTGAAAATATCCGCAAAAACGGGATTTGGTTTTGATGCTTTGCGGCAACAGCTTGTCCATCTTGTTATTGGGGATAAAAGTAATTTGGAAAATACCATGATAGCCAAAGTTCGTCATCGCGATATATTGAGAAGAGCCAGGGATTATCTGGAAAACGCAAAGAAATCTTTATCCGGCAATTTGTCATCCGAGTTCGTTGCGTTCGATTTGCGCGCGGCCCTGGATGCCATTGGAGAGTTAACGGGGCAGGTTACAAGCGAAGAAATATTAGATGATATTTTTGCAAATTTTTGTATAGGCAAGTAATGTTTCACGTGAAACAATAAGACCATGTTTTAAAATGGATTTTTATCAAAATGAGTCACGATAAATATGATGTCATCGTCGTGGGAGCCGGTCATGCCGGATGCGAAGCCGCTCTGGCCGCTTCACGTATGGGCGCTAAAACGCTTTTTGTTACAATGAATTTGTTTACGGTGGCACAAATGTCATGTAACCCTGCAATCGGTGGGCTGGCAAAAGGACATTTGGTCCGGGAGTTAGATTCTCTTGGCGGAGAAATGGGTGTGGTAGCTGATGATACCGGTATTCAATTTCGAATGCTGAACAAATCGAAAGGCCCTTCTGTCTGGTCGCCACGATCGCAAAATGACCGCCTTGCCTATTCTCAGAGAATGAAGGAAAGCCTTGAGAGTCAGGAGAGCTTGTTTTTGCGTCAGCATAATGTTTCCGGGTTAATCATCGACAAAAAAAAAGTGCAAGGTATTATCACCGACACTGGAACAAAGATTTATGCAAAAGCTGTGATTTTGTGTGCAGGCACTTTTTTAAAAGGATTAATCCATGTCGGACTGACACATTTTTCCGGAGGACGCGCGGGAGAGTTGGCGTCCACAGGCCTGAGTGAACAATTGATGGACGCCGGTTTTAAAGTTGGCCGGTTGAAAACAGGAACGCCACCAAGACTGGACGGCAAAACAATAGATTTTACTTCGCTGATAAGGCAGGACGGTGACGAGCATCCGACTCCTTTTTCTTATCAGCACGAATCTATAGAAGTGGAACAGGTGCCATGTTATTTGACCAGGACGACGCCGAAAACACATGACATATTAAGATCAGGACTCGACCGTTCTCCGCTTTATTCCGGTGTAATACATAGCGTTGGTCCCAGGTATTGTCCTTCTGTGGAAGATAAAATTGTTCGATTTGCCGACAAGTCGAGCCATCAGATATTTCTTGAACCCGAGGGGCGCCATACAAACGAATATTATCTCAATGGGTTCTCAACCAGCCTCCCGGAAGATGTTCAGGCGGAAGGAGTTCGCTCAATCCCCGGACTGGAACATGCGTATATTACCAGAGTAGGATATGCCATTGAATATGACTATTTTCCGCCCACACAATTGCTGCAGACCATGGAAACAAAGCCTCTCGAAAACCTGTATTTTGCCGGACAAATTAATGGTACGTCCGGATATGAAGAGGCTGCGGTGCAAGGATTGATGGCCGGCATTAATGCTGTTTTAAAAATAAGAGGAGAGGAGCCTTTTGTGCCGGGTCGTTCGGAGGCGTACATTGGTGTTTTGATCGATGATTTGGTAACAAAGTCCCTGGTTGAGCCTTATCGTATGTTTACTTCTCTTGCTGAATTTCGATTGATTTTGCGCCAGGACAATGCCGATCTGAGATTAATGGAATATGGTTATAAATTTGGCTTTATCCCTGCGAACGTG
>JAACEJ010000516.1 GCA_011682565.1 Actinomycetota bacterium
CCTGCGTTTCCGGATCGCCAAAGCGGCAATTGTATTCCAGCACCTTGGGGCCGTCTTTGGTAATCATCAGACCGGCATAGAGCACACCTTTATAAGGACGATCCTCTAACGCCATTCCACTGATCGTCGGTTCCATAATTTCTTTTTTAATGCGCTCAAATAGTTCTGCGTTAATGTATGGCGTCGGCGCATAGGCTCCCATGCCCCCGGTGTTCGGGCCCTGGTCACCATCAAAAATCCTCTTATGATCCTGGGACGGCACCATATAAACCAGATTTTCACCATCGGACAATGCGAGCATTGAGACTTCACTGCCGACCAGGCATTCTTCAATGACTACTTTTTGTCCGGCATCGCCAAAGGCTTTGGTGTGCATGATCAGCCTCAGGGCTTCCAGCGCTTCCTCGCGCGTCTGACAAATGATGACGCCTTTCCCTGCCGCCAGTCCGTCTGCTTTGACGACAATCGGCATGGGTGATTTTTTTATGAAATTTTTCGCATCTTCGTAATCGGTAAAAACACTGAATTCGGCAGTCGGAATTTTATATTTGTCGAGAATGTATTTTGTAAATGCCTTGCTTCCTTCTAATTCAGCCGCACGCTGGCTGGGGCCAAAGATGTTCATGCCGTTCAGTTCAAATTCATCGACGATGCCGGCGACTAACGGGGCTTCGGGACCCACGACGGTAAGATCGATTTTCTTCTGACTTGCGAACCTGAACAAGCCTCTCACATCGGATGCGTCAATATCCACGCATTCCGCATCTTGCGCAATGCCCGCATTACCGGGCGCGCAGTAAATTTTCTTTACCAGGTCGCTTTGCTTCAACTTCCACACCAGTGTGTGTTCACGACCGCCGCTGCCAATAACCAAGACTTTCATTTAATACCCTTTGCGTATTTTTTGTTTTTCACTCTGCACCTGATATTTTTTCGCAAAACCACCTTTTATCGCAGTAAATTGATCTTCCTGTACCAAATCAATTTGGTCGCGGATTTCTGCCGCTTCTTCAAATTCCATGCTCATTGCCATTTCGAGCATTTGATGTTCCATTTCTTTGATCATTTCCTCTTTTTCCGCAGCAGACATTTGATTCCATCTGGAAAGGAATTCCTTTTCAACAGCTTTAGATTTTTTCCCATAAGGTTCCGGTTTAGCGTCCGCAACCCGGGTCGCGCCCATAACCTGTTCGACAGACTTGAAAATAGTCGTAGGCGTGATCCCATGCTCTCGATTATATTCCATCTGAATCTTGCGTCGGCGGTTGGTTTCATCAATAGCGCGCTGCATTGAATTCGTGATTTTATCCGCATAAAAAATCACCTGTCCGGCGACGTTTCTCGCTGCACGTCCGGCTGTCTGAATCAACGATGTTTCCGAGCGTAAAAATCCCTCTTTATCCGCATCGAGAACCGCAACCAGGGAAACCTCGGGCAGATCGAGCCCCTCGCGCAAAAGATTGATACCAACGAGCACGTCGAACTCGGCCAGGCGCAAGTCGCGCAGGATTGCCACGCGATCGAGCGCATCGATCTCGGAATGAAGATAGCGAACGCGGATTCCCAATCCGGCAAGATAATCCGTCAGGTCTTCGGCCATGCGTTTTGTCAAAGTCGTGACCAGAATGCGTTCATTTCGTTCCGCACGTTCGTTTATTTCACCGACAAGATCGTCAATCTGCCCTTCAATCGGCCGGACTTTGATTTCCGGGTCAATCAAACCGGTCGGACGAATAACCTGCTCAACGATGATGCCGTTGGATTGCTCCAGTTCATAATCCGACGGAGTTGCGGAAACAAATATCGCTTTGTCGATAAGGGATTCAAACTCTTTGAAATTCAGCGGACGATTATCCAAAGCCGAGGGCAGACGGAACCCAAATTCGACAAGCGTTTCCTTGCGCGCACGGTCACCGTGATACATAGCGCGAATTTGCGGGACGGTTACGTGCGATTCATCGATGATGAGCAAAAAATCATCGGGGAAATAGTCGATAAGAGTGAACGGCCTTTCTCCGGCTTGTCTGCCGGAAAAGTAACGGGAATAGTTCTCGATGCCGGAGCAAAAGCCAATCTCTTCCATCATTTCCAGATCATAATTTGTCCGCATCTCAAGACGCTGCGCTTCGAGCAGTTTACCGTGCGAACGAAAATACTTTAGCCTGACATCCAATTCTTCACGAATTGCATCGATCGCCGGCTGCAACCTGCGGTGAGGCGTAACAAAATGTTTTGCCGGATAAATCCCGACACGATCCATGGTGTTGACTACTTCACCCGTCAGAATCTCAACGATGGAAATGTTTTCAATTTCATCGCCGAACATTTCGATGCGAACGGCCTGTTTTTCATAAGCCGGAATAACCTCGATGACGTCGCCGCGAACCCGGAATGTCCCGCGTTCAAAGGCAATGTCATTTCTTGTGTAATGAATCTCAACCAGTTTGGCCAGGATTTCGTTGCGGTCGATTTCCTGCCCTTTATCGAGAAAAACGAGCAGTTCTTTCCAGTCCTGCGGAGAACCCAATCCGTAAATACACGAGACCGAAGCAACGATGACAACATCATCGCGGGAAAGAAGTGAACTGGTGGCTTTTAAACGCAAACGATCTATTTCGTCATTTATGGATGTATCTTTTTCGATATACGTGTCCGTTGTCGGCATGTACGCTTCGGGCTGATAATAATCGTAATAGCTGATGAAATACTCGACTGCATTTTCCGGAAAAAAACCGCGCATTTCACCATAGAGTTGCGCGGCAAGGGTTTTGTTATGAGAAATAATCAAAACCGGACGCCCATAGTTCGCAATGACGTTGGCCATTGTATACGTTTTACCGCTGCCGGTTACGCCCAACAATGTCTGAAAACGCGGCCCTTCTGCCAGCCCCTTTGTAAGTTCTTCAATTGCCTGAGGTTGATCACCCTCGGGCTTGTAATCGGATGTAAGTTTAAATTTCTTCATAAATATGGCACGAATATACTACCATTACGCCACATTGTCAAGTTTGAAAATTGTTCCGACAGCAACGATTATTTGCTTGAATCTCTGCTCAGGAGGTGGTAAATTCTTTTCATTTATATCCAATATGATTTTTGCTTAAAATCAATTCCACTTGCAATAAAATACTTTTCACCATTTATTCCGATTCGAGCGTACATAACAACGTCCTCAATGTGCAGCTATAAGAAAAACGGATTCAAAAGAGCGAAAAATATGCGCCTCATCAAAAGTGTCTGGATTTTCCTTTACATACTTTTCATTTTTACGTCAAAAACTTTTTCCCAGTCAAATGAAACCCGCGCCCTGTGGGTTACGCGCTGGGATTACACGTCACCTGCAGATGTTCAGCGCATCGTCGAGAATGCGGCGGCTCTGCATTTTAATGAATTGTTGTTCCAGGTTCGGGGAAACGGTACTGTTTTTTATAATTCATCCATCGAACCCTGGGCAGAAGAATTTAACGGACGAAATCCGGGTTGGGATCCGCTCAAACTTGCAATCAAATTGGCGCATCGAAAAGGAATACAACTCCACGCGTGGATAAATGTTTACCCTGCCTGGAGGG
>JAACEJ010000517.1 GCA_011682565.1 Actinomycetota bacterium
CAGCACATCATCAAGATGGACATCCTTTTGATAACAGACAGCCGAGACGAGACAAACTTTTTTAGCAATACGCGGAAGACCCATTATACCCATTCTAAAATCAGACGGCGTAAATATCTAAAATATCGCTTTCAAAGTCAAGGGAAAACTGGAGCCGACATTTATAAAAAACCCCGAAAATCTTCGGGGTGTTCAAAAAGTTATTTGGAATGCCTCGCCGGATTTTCAATCTTTTTCAGCTTTGTGCCGCAATAGGGACAGGATTTGTAACGTGCGTTCAAGTAATAACTGCAACAAAAAGCACAAATAAATAAAGTATGGGGAACGAGTCTCTTTTTCCTTGTCCGTGCCATGCGAATGACGAAATTTACAAAAATTGATTAATAATGCTTTCATAGAGTTCCTGCTTGCCGCTGATTTGTTCCGGTTCCCCGTTACGAACAGCAATTTCGCGCAGCTTTTCAAAATCAAGCTCTCCCCTTTCAAATGCAGCGCCTTCGCCGGAATCGTAACTTGCATATCTTTGCCTTTTCATTTCAAGGTAATCTGAATTTTCCAGAATATTATTTGCAACGATCAGTCCTCGCGCCAGGGTATCCATGGAGCTGATATACGCAATAAAAATATCTTCCAGATCGGTTGAGCTTCTGCGCGTTTTTGCATCAAAATTCATCCCACCGTTTCCCAAACCGCCACTTTGCAACAGAACCAACCAAATTTCTATTGCATCGTACAAATTGTGCAAAAATTCATCCGTGTCCCAGCCGTTGTGCGGATCGCCCTGATTCACATCGAGGCTGCCGAACAATCCGGCATTCACAGCCACCTGAATTTCATGTGCAAACGTGTGACCGGCAAGGGTCGCGTGATTGTTCTCGATATTAACTTTGAAATCCTTATCCAGGCCATAGTTTTTGAGAAATCCGATCACCGTGGATACATCATAATCATACTGATGTTTTGTCGGCTCCATGGGCTTGGGTTCAATAAGAAATGTGCCCTTAAATCCGATCTTACGACCGTGATCTCTGGCTTTTGTCAGAAACATGGCCAGGTGATCCAATTCTCTTTTCATGTCTGTATTCAACAGGTTGAAATAGCCTTCACGGCCTCCCCAAAAAACATAACCTGATCCCCCCAATTCTACCGTGACTTCCAACGCTGCTTTGATTTGTGCCGCCGCATGGGTGAGAACGTAAAAATCCGGGTTCGTAGACGCGCCGTTCATATAGCGTGGATGTGAAAAAATATTTGCCGTGTTCCATAACAGTTGAATGCCTGATTCTTCTTGTTTTCGCCTGGCAAGCGCCACCAACTCGTGCAGATTTTTTTCCGATTCTGCAATAGAATTTCCCTCCGGCGCCAAATCACGATCGTGAAAACAATAAAAAGGAATGCCCATCTTGCTGGTAAATTCAAATGCGGCATCTAACTTTTCCCTGGCAGCTTCCATCGGATCGGATTTTTCATCCCAAGGAAACTTGTGCGTTCCCGGACCAAACGGATCAGCGCCGGTTCCGCACAAGGTGTGCCAGTAAGATACAGCAAATCTTGCATGCTCTTTTAAAGTTTTTCCGGAAATTATTTTACTTTCATCATAATATTTGAATGCAAGCGGATTTTTTGATTCAGGACCTTCATATTGTATTTTTTTAATACCGGGAAAATACTCACGGCTGCCAAGGGTAACTTTGATGGACATAATCTGATCCTTTCAATTTTAAGTTTTATAATACTATTTGCTTATCTCATTGACAACAACTTTTGGCGGATGGGCAAAGTCCCACCACAATCTATTCGCTTCAATTTTTGTAATCGAACCATAGTAAACCAACATTCGATATTTCAGCACATAATCCCTGCCGGGATCGAGGTGCCAGCTTTTAAGACGAATAGGGCAAAATTCAAAAAAAAGGTCTCCCCTGCCCTTGTTGGCGTTCATTGGCCAAACGCGCATGGGTTCCGGGTGCTCGCGATTTCCGGGATAACTCATGAATAAAATACCCGAACGCTGCGAATCCGGGAATGTACCGCTTACATCGCACCAGCGCGCCCTTGTTCCGTCCGCTTCAGCACGGGTTTTTCCTTCCGAAGTCAGCACCCGGCTGTTGTCTTTTGTCCACTGCTCAGTAGCGCGAAAACCAATGCCGCCGCCATATCGGTAGGCCACAAGATCGATGGGGCTGTCGGCACAGTTCAGTGTTGTGGTCAAATCCCACAACCAGGATTCATGACCTTTGTCGCCGACGTTCCAAACGCGAACATCCCACACTTCGTTGAGCGCGACCTTGTCTTCCCCCAGGGCCATAAAATCAACATGCTCCTGACGGACCCGGAACTCCGCGTAAACCGGGCCGCTTACACGGGAAAGAAATCCGGCAAAACGTACCGTGCCCTGGCCCTTACCGAGATTCCAAAAATCAATTTCTTTGCCCTCATAATGCGTTTTTGTCCAGGGATTCCAGATGCCGTAGTGGTGGCGATGGTCCGGTGGTTGAATTCGAGTGAGCACATGCCCGCCGGGCGACCACAAAGGATGAATAAAGCCGCTTCTTTTGTAGAGGCTGCTCACTCCTTCCGGCGGCCGAGCAACAGCCTGGTTATACTGGAGCACATTTTTACCGTGCAGTTTGACGACGAGCTTTTCATCATCGTTCGCACATAAAACATCAGAGCGAATCTCCGACGAATCGTTCAGCACTAATTGAAAAGTCCGGGTCTCTCCTTTTTTTGTCAGGCCGGAGAGAATCCACCACAGGCGCGGGATATAACCATTATCCAATTGACAGGGAGTGGCAAGTCGTTCCTGTCCGCGAATTTCATAGAGTTTCAATCTGTTTTCATCCAAGCTGAAACTCGATCCACTCAGGTCTGCTGACACAGGAGTATTGTAGCGTTCAGCAGTACCGGCAGAAACAACAAAAGTCGAGACAATTTTTTCACCGGCGTGCGAAAAAGCACTTGACACAAATAGAAAAAGTGCAAGAATAACTGAAAAATGTGAAGCTTTTCGA
This sequence comes from Actinomycetota bacterium, assembly GCA_011682565.1. Taxonomy (GTDB): domain Bacteria; phylum Zhuqueibacterota; class Zhuqueibacteria; order Residuimicrobiales; family Krinioviventaceae; genus Hydrothermomicrobium. The sequence goes on from JAACEJ010000517.1 coordinate 3,015, forward strand.
TGCAACTTTGCAGCATTTACGACAAAAGCTCCAAAGCGGGACGTTGTGGAATGATTATTCCATTTATTTTCGTTCATAGCTATCCGGGTGTGAAAAGATATGATAAATTTTAGTGGCAAGAGATATTGAACTATTTATACAGATTTTCCAATAAAAATGCAACAGAAATATTAGCGCTTACCTTGACTTTGCGTAATACTTTGTCCGGGAAAACACTGTTGACTTTCGTTCAACGAATTTATGACAAATTCGTAAAAAGTTGAAAAGCATGTCATCGCGAGGAGCGGAGCGACAGTTTACCCCGAATTATCGGGGAAGCGATCCTTAGAAAACTGCACCTTAAGGTCGATATCCAGATTACTTCGCTTCGCTCGCAATGACATATTAGAACTTTTTACGAGTAACTCATAGTTATACTGTATTTTTCACCGCAGGGATTTTCCTTATTTCAGCAATGTCATCCGCCGGCTAACGACTTTTGAGCCGATTTGCAAACGATAAAAATAGATACCCGAAGAAACCGGTATGCCGTAATTATCCATGCCATTCCAGC
>JAACEJ010000052.1 GCA_011682565.1 Actinomycetota bacterium
GGATCAAAATTTTCCGGGTTTTCAACAAAGGCTTTACGAATTTCAGCAGTCATCGCCAGCCTCAAATCCGTATCGATATTCACTTTGCACACACCGGTTTTTACAGCCTCCGAAATCATGGCTTCGGGAACACCCATTGCGCCGGGCAATTTTCCACCATACTGATTGCACATATCAACAAATTCCTTCAAAACACTTGAAGCACCGTGAAGGACAAGAGGAAAACCCGGAAGTCTTTTCTCGATTTCGTGCAAACGTTCGAAATCCAGTTTCGGCTCTGTCTTGAATTTATAAGCACCATGGCTGGTTCCAATTGCCACGGCCAGAGAGTCACACCCGCTGCGTTCGACAAATTCCTGCGCTTCATTGGGATTGGTAAATATGGCATCCTTTTCAGAAACATTCACATGTTCTTCTATCCCTGCTAATTTCCCAAGTTCTGCCTCTACGGGCACACCCCGGGGATGGGCATAGTCGACAACTTTTTTCACCAGGGCAATATTTTCATCAAACGGAAGATGTGAACCGTCAATCATCACCGAACTGAAACCGCCATCGATAACATCTTTGCATAACTCAAAACTGTCGCCGTGATCCAAATGAACGGCAATGGGCAACCCGGACAACTCTAACGCGGCTTCAATCAATTTCATTAAATATTCATGCTTTGCGTAGCTGCGAGCTCCTTTAGAAATTTGCAAAATCAATGGCGCATGTTCTTCCTCCGCAGCTTCAACGATCCCCTGAATAATTTCCATATTATTTACATTAAAAGCACCAATAGCATAACCGCCGCCATAAGCTTTCTCAAACAATTCCTTTGTACTTACCTTCGGCATCATCCACCTCTCTATTCACAATAAAAACCAAATGTTATTAACCGGAACCCGCAATATTTTTGTTGAAATTAAACTGGCAAAATTAGCGATTATTTGTTCAAATGTCAAGCAGAATCTAAGGGAAGGATGTTTCGGTTTGAAAATTTTCAGACAGGTATCTTTTTATATTTGCAATAAATCCCTGGTAATCATATCCGCTACAGTCTTTTGCACAACGATTGATTCGTACATTCCTTCTGAAATCTGCTGCCTGATCTCATCAATTCTATCATCAGTCAACCCTATTCCATCAAGCAGTAATTTTTCGGCATCACGGTCTTTTTGAATCTTGGTTTCATCCTCGTTGGATGGCACGTTCACGGAAACAGGAACATCATCTTTATTCAATCGGCGAGAAGAAACAGGGCGTTTTCCCCCGTTCGTTCCCTCCGTTACAGGATATCTTTGATAATGATCAAGTATTTTAGAAGGCTCACTTGAATGATCACCATGACGAGTAATTTCTATTCTGTCGTGATACTTATCTTTATCCGGTGAGATTTTTTCCTCTTTGCCGGGTGAGGATTTGCGTTTCTCCGGATCCAACGACGGCTTGAAATGATGACTTTCGGGTATAATTCTCATTGTTGTTTACCTTCCTTACCCTTGTTATCCCAGGCTAAATGCTTTTTGCCGGTGACTAGCGTATTTGAAGCATAAGACTGAAGCGCTCTGGAACTCAACCGCGTATCCCTCAAGCGCTGCAACAGAGATTTTTGACCATCTTCGATGATGCCGACAAGGGTGAGATATGACTCGGATACACGTTGAGCTTTTTCTCTCACTTGTCTGGCAAGATTCAGTACCGGTTCGTTGATTTTGTTTGTGCTCCGCCCGCTATAATCAGGCAAAATTTTCAAAAAGCTTTGATTGAATTTGACAAGCTGGTTCTCGAAAAGATTGCGCTGTTCAATAAGCGCGGGAAGACCAGACAAATCTCCCGCTTGCAGCTTGTTGATTATAAATTTATTTGACTCTTCCAGCATATCCAATTGATCGTCTCCATGTCTTAATATGGCATACAGGGAATCATTCCGGGAGAGTTGTTTTTTTTCGGGCATATTTCGGTCAGGCCTCCCGGTCAAATAAGAGACCGATCACATCCCGCATTTTAGACATAATTCGCAATGTTTCTTCCGGCGGAATTTGTCGAATCACTTCACCCGTATCACCATTGATAATTTTCACAACCGTTTTTCCAGTCGATTTGTCTACTGAAAAATTTAAATGTGAATTCATCGCCTGGGCAATCTTCGCCATTGCTTTTGTCGCCTGTTGAAGTTTGGCATCCGTCACTTTAATGTTTTGACCTTCAGATTTTCCAACATCTCGTTCGGTCTGAGTGGAACGTTCCTGGAGAAAACTCGCTTTGCTTATCCCGTCAACAGTTACATTAACACTCGAACGATTGTCTACCTCAATTCCATCAATATTCATTTTTATAGCTCCTAACATAATAGTTTTATTACCCTAGTATTTGTCCGACACTCCCAAGAATACTGTTAATTAAACTCCGTTCCTGATTAACTTGAATAAATAAATTCTGCATTTGCGCGAGTTGCGCCCGATATTGATCTTCTTTTATGTTGAGTCTCTCTTTAAGTCGGTCAGACCTCGCATTTAAGTCGGAAATCTGATCCTGGATAACATCTTTGCGTTCATCTATAATACCATTGTCGGTTTCCGTGTATGTATACAATAGATCATATATTCTTTTGGCAACCCCATTTGTTGTGTTAAAAAGCGCTGCAACGCCACTCGGATTCTCCGAAAGTTTGGTACTCAAGGTGGAGGTGTCACTCACCGAGGCATGGAGATCGGAATCGAAAGTAATGCCAATTTCTGCCAACGTTGCCGGATCTCCACTGTCGACGCCCGAGACTTCTGCCATTACAATATTCATCAGCGAAGATCGCAGGCTTCGGAAAAGACTTTCACCGGCCAGGGCTGCCCTTGAATATGTTACGGGATTTACAGCCGTTTGTGTTTTCAAATAGTCGCTAACAGTGTTAAAAACTTTAAGAAAAGATTCAATATCCGAAGTGATGGATTCGGTATCTCGCGTTGCTGAAGCAGTAACAGAGCTTGTATTCGCATCCGTATAACTATCGTTTGCGACAGTTACCTGCTTTAAAGCAAATGTAAGATTATTTACGGTAAAAGTATTTGAAGATTTGGTAATTTCATTACCAGAATCATTGCTATTGATCGTAAATTTGGCATCATTGCCAATACTTTGCGTGACTCCATTGAGTTTGAGGGTATTCGCCAAAAAAGTGCCTGTCACATCTTCAAATTGAATTTCTTCGCTTCCGGTATCATTCGCAGTAATCGTAATTTTATCTAATGATTGATCGTAAAAAGCCGTGACATTTGCCTGGGAGGAATTGATATCGCTGATGATCCCATCTAATGTATCATTACCCGCATCCCAGGAAATGGTTACACCGTTTATTTTAAAGCTGCCGGAATCAGAAGAAGTTAAAGAGTTATCGAAATTTGCTTTGTACAAAAGGACATCGCTCTGCACACCACTGGCATTAGCTGTGTAATCATGTTCAATAGCATCGGCAATGACCTGCCCTGTTGTTTCATCAGCAATCTTTGCTTGTGCTAAAAATCCATTGCTAACGGATTGTTTCATTTTTAACGTTACGCCTGAGGTATCACTCTCCATGACAAATTTATCTCGATTGTCATCGTAGTAAATATTTACTCCGGCGGTTGTATCGCTGTTAACAGCACTAATAAAGGCATCCACTGTAGCATAATCAGAGAGTGTAAACTCTACCCAACCACTGCCCGTATCAAAAGAAACCGTGCCTGTCGGTTCAACGTCAAAACCGGCGTTCGCCCAACTCAAACTGGTATCCAGACTGTCCAGGCCGGCGACTACTTGCGAATCACTGACTGTAGATGGCGCGGTATTCATCTGTGCCGTGCTTCGCATATTTGTAGAGGTTGCGAGTTGCCGAATGCGGAAAATATATGTTCCCTCTGTCGTTCCGTTTCCGGTGCTTACAGTCAAAGCATCCGTATCGCTTGATGTGGCCTGCACAGCGCTGAAAGGCGATTTACTGGCATCAGTCTCAGATAAACTATCGGCTTTATCTTTAAGGCTTGAAAGCTGGCTTTTCAGTCGATCGAACAAAGCACTCCGGCTTTTCAACGAACTTATCTGACCATTCAATCGAATCAGCGGTCGGCGCTCGATCGACATGTACTGCTGAATCAATGATTCAAGAGTACCCGAACTTCCTGTAGACGCAATATTCATTCTGAAACACCTATCTGAATGGCATTCTTATGCAGCTTTTAGATTTTGAATCGCTGAACTCCAGGTCTGACGAAGTTCATTGAGAATATCCAGAGCTTGATTAAACTCGCTCTGCTTAACAATTTGCAACAGATAATCATAGAGTTTAAATAAACCAGTTGCAACTTCAGCGTAATTAAAATTCAATGAATTAATAAGTTCGGACAAAGCGAGCGAAGCTCTTCCTCCGTCCTGTTTTTTACAACCCAAAATTGCCTGATCATAGAGCAAAAGAACAAGTTTTTCCGGGGATGAAGTGAAAACCTCATTTTGTTTGTAACATTCCAATTTGCTATCCATTATACCCGCCTGGGGAAAATTCAATGACATGTTTACTCCTTGCTCTAGACCTTAAAACAATGAAAACTGCGCGTCCAAAAGGGCGCGCAGCATATTCATTTTATTAACGGAACAGACTTAAAATAGCTTGCGGAGAAGTATTTGCCTGCGCCAGCATTGCTGTTGCAGTTTGCTGCAGAATTCTCAGCTTAGTCTCCTGCAATTGCTCGTATGCCATATCAGCATCCTGGATCCTCGATCGTGCTGCATCCGTATTGACTTGTGCCACCATCAGTGTTTCTTCCTGGTAGGACAGTCGATTGACATTTGCACCGATATATGACAGTGATTTGCTCACGTCACTAATCGCGTTGTCGATAGCTGTCATATACAAATTGGCATCGGCGTGCGAATCGACGCGGTTTGCGCCGGTGTAGGAAATACCAAACTGACCGGTTTCATTGCTTGCAAGACCGCTCAAAGAGAATTTAATTCCAACGCCGGTATCAAACGTAGCGGTTGCACCTGACGTTAAGGCAAAGGTCACACTTGTAGCTGTTGCTCCTGTACCGCCTGCGCCATCACCATCAGAATCAATCGAAACCAAAGTGCCGGCAGAGTTACGAACTCTAAACGTTACCGTTCCACCGCCCGCGGCGACATCAGTTACCTCAACGCTATAATTTCCGCTGGAAAGTCTCGTCAATCCGGAACCAATTGTCGCAGACGTTCCAAGACCGGCAACTGCAAAAAGCGATGGACTATAGCTTGTCGCCACACTCGCAGTATCGAGCACTTGAACACCCATACCACCTGCCGTATAGGCTGTAATGTTACTCAAACCGACAGTCGTCGCATCCAGCTTAAAACTGAGATCACTGTAGGTTACGCCGGCACCGGTCTGAAATGTAAAACCGGTGTTCAGGCCGGATCCGGACAAAAGTGGATTGCTGTTCCACTTTGCCTGTCCGACAATGTCGTTGATTTGTGCTGTCAGACTTTCCAACTCATTTTTAATAGCTGTTCGTTCTTCAGTTCCCAACGAATCATTCGCAGCCTGAGTCGCTTTGGATTTCATCTTTTGCAAAATATCGCTGACTTTTGTCAGGTTACCTTCAGCAATAGACATCATGTTTTTTGCATCACCAATATTATTCAATGCAACACCAAGTCCCTGGGAACGGACATGGAGTTTGGTGGCAATGGTAAAGCCTGCAACATCATCAGCGGCCTCATTAATCCTTTTACCTGTTGCCAGACGAAGAGAATGGATATTCATTCGCCGATTAATTGATGACAGAGAATTCAATGCCTGCAAAGCACCGATATTCGTGTTAATTCGAGACAGATACGCTTGTGCCATTGTAAAACCTCCTTGTTTTGTTCATGGGCTTCCTTGCCCATTCGATCATTCGTGTTATTGAGTGAATAAAAACTGCCTGCAATACAGTCCTGCTATTTTATCCCAACTCTCACCTCCTCTTCTCTTTCCCGCGAATTGTATTCTTCGGCTTTCATAAAATAATATCGACATAATGATCTATTTCTTTAATTTTTTTTACGATGAAATTTAATTTCTTATTTTGATTTAAAGCGTAGTATTCTGCTGACAGGAAATTTGCTAAAAGTAATCATTTTTGTTATTTTACAAAAAATAGAAAACAGCTAAACCAGGCAATGTTGTTTCTGCAAATACCGTCCGAGTTCAACAAGATTCTTCCTCGCCAACTCATTACCCGGCTCCATCTCCAGAACAGATTGATAACCCAATATGGCAGCTTGATAATTTCCCAGTTGAGCGCAGCAGGATGCAATATTATTCAGCACATCGAATCGCTGTGGCCTCTTTTGCAAATATTTTTCATAAAAATTTATCCCCAGGTGAAATTCTTTAATCCTCGTGCATAATTCACCTAAAACATGATAAATATCAGGATCGATGTCGTCCCGACTGGCAATTTTAAGCAGATACTGTTTTGCAACATCAAAGCGATCCTGACGCACTGCAACAACTGCCATATTAACCAATGCTCCAATATGTTCAGGATTCGTTTCCAGAACACGAGCAAATTCACGTGCCGCGGGTTGCGAATCATTCTCTTCCAAAAACAACGCGCCAAGCAAATAATGTGCTTCAGAATATTCCGGCCTTATTTTTATTGCATTCTCCAGCGAATTTTGTGCTTCCATTTTATTTCCAAGCGATAAATAACATCCGGCAATATGTTTGTGTATCAGGTGCTCGCTGTTGAATACATCCAGTTTCAATTGTGTTAATGTGGGTTTTTGGCGCAGCTTTTCAAGAATAGCCAGCGCCTTTTTAAATTCAGAAATAGCTGCGCCATACCTGCTCATCCCCATTCGCATGCAGCCCATCACATAATAAATGTCCAAATAGTCGGGCATTTTTTCAATCGCATTCAGACAGTACTTTTCAGCGCGCTGGTAAAGGCCCTTTTGATAAGCGCAACTCGCTGCATCATAAGCAATCATCACGTAAGCAGCAATATCCTGGTCGTAAGGAATTCGGTCGATAAGGGCATCCGCTTCCTGCATCACGAGGTCGTATTTTTTTTCATTTCTGTGAATACGAATGAGATTGTGCCACGCGAAAAGAAAATCAGGATTTTCCTCCAGTTGCTTTTCCAGTAAACGAGCGCTGCGTTCGTTTTTCTTCGCCATCTGTTCCGGCATCAGGTTATAGCCATAGTGATAAATTCTGATTTCAGCAGTAACCGATTTGCCGGTGAATTCCAATTGATTGTGAACGATACCTTTATAATGCGCCGAACCGTGACGGTACAATCTTGGGAAATAATGCTTCGAAATTCCTCCTCCGGGCAAATCATTCAGGATCGGCATAAAAACTGCATTCGTTTGCGGATCGGAAATTACTTTATTGAGCAAAGGGATATCTTTTCTTTCCAGCTTTTCATCGGCGTCCAGTTGCAAAACCCAATCTCCGCTCACAAACTGCAGGCTGAAATTTCTTGCTTCGCTAAAGCTGTTTTGCCATTGGTGAAAATAGACTTTTGCTCCGAATTCTCCGGCAATTTCCACAGTTCGATCTGTTGAACCGGTATCGACAATGATCATTTCGTCAACGAATTCGTGAATGCTTTCCAGACATTGACCGAGAAAATGCTCTTCATTTTTCACAATCATGCACAACGAAATAGTGGGTTCAGACTTGTCAGCCATTATTTTACCTATGCAGATATTTTTTGCAAGTATTCCAAGCTTTGAATTGTAGGTTGATAAGAGGGATTAATGTTCAAAACAGCATTATAGCCGATGCGTGCAGAATCGAAATTTCCCGTTTGCGCATAGCACGATGCCAGATTATGCAATGCCTTGATATCCTGCGGTTTGCGGTAAAGATATTTTTCATAAAACGAAATTGCCGACTCGTATAAATGATGAGCACAACAAAGCTCTCCGGTTTCACTGAAAATGTCATAGTCTTCCGGTTCGGATGCAAGCATGGAGACCAACTCTTTTTTCACTTCTTTACCGTTTTTGAAAAGCAAAAGTACGTGCAGCCTGTTTAACCTGGCACCCAGATGGTTCGGGTTGATTTGTAAACAACGGTTAAAATTTAAAAGAGCCTCGGCGGTTTCACCGCGCAAAAGGAGCAACTGGCCGTTAGCATTCCAGACGTCAGGGGAATTTTCATCAAGCTGCAATGATTGCTGCAAGTATTTTTGTGCCTGACTGAAATCTCCCTGCTGCTGGAGCAAAAGGCCCAGTTTGTAGAAAACAAATCCATCAGCACTATTTTCCGAGACCGACCTTTCAAGTACTTGTGTTGCTTTTGCCAAATCATTCTGTTCAATATAGCAAAGAGCCAGAGCTTTATACGAAGACAGGCGGTCGGGGCCGGCAACAATAGCTTTTTCGAGATTCTTAACGGCAAAATCGTATTGTCCCATATATTTATAGCACTTGCCAATATTTTCCAAAACGACAGCGTCCAGCGAATAGGTATCGACGCTCATTACGAGATCGATTGGTTTTCCGTCTGTTTTTTGTTTTGCTTTCAACCATTTCTGATAATAGATAATCGCATTTTTATACGCGTCAGTGGACACATAAGCGCCGGCCATAGCGAATAACAAGTCCATATTTAGCGGATCAACTTTAAGCGCTTCCGAACAAAGAGGAAAAACTTTATGAGCACGTTGTGCGAGGAGCATGCTGTGGCAGACATCATTGACGATCATGAGGTAATAGCCAATACGCGAACGCACATTTGGCATTTGCAACGCCGCCAGGCCCTGAGAAATTGCACGGTCATATTCTTGTTTGTTACGATAAACTCTGACAAGATTAAACCGGTAAAAAACATTAGCAGGTTCTTCCTCGATTTGCCCGAGCAAAAGTTTCTCTGTTCGTTCATATTTGGCAGCCATTTTTTCAGGAGGAAGATTATAACCATGATGATATATTCGAATGTCTCGCATCCCCACTGCTCCCGGAACGACAATTTGGTTATGCACCCGCCCTTCATAATGCGCCATCTTTGTCCGGTACAACCGTCGGTAATAAAATTTAGAAACAATGCCTTCCGGTAAATCATTAAAAATTGTCACGCAGATACTGTTAAATTGCTTCTCATAAAGTGCCTGGCGTAACAATGGAATATCCGCCGGCTCCAACTCCTCGTCTGCATCCAGTTGCAGCGCCCACTCTGTTTTAACATATTTAAGCGCCTGATTGCGAGCTTTGCTGAAACTGTCCTGCCACGGATGATGGTAAACTTTAGCACCAAAGCTTTTGCAAATCTCCACCGTTCGGTCTGTTGATCCGGTATCAACAATAACAATATCATCCACCGCATCCTTTACACTTTGCAAACAATGTGCGATATGTTCTTCCTCGTTCTTAACAATCATGCAAAGTGTCAGGGTCGCATTATTTAATTCTTTTTTCGCTTTCTTTTCCCAAGTGATTTTATTTCTGCTCATTCTTCCTTGCTCTCAATAAAAAGTAAGCTACTACATTGAGGCTTTTCGTGCAAAAACAATGGCAACAGTCCGTAAACCATTTTTCGTAAAGTTGAGTTGGACATTAAAACGTTCAACATCGTACCCGGTACACGCAACAAGTCCGGCAAGAGTATGATCAGGATAGCAGCGAAGGTGAGTACCTTCTTCATACCATCTTTTCACCGGTGAGTCCTGGGGGGTGGTGATAATGAGGACTCCATTCTCTGCAGTATGATCATAGCAGCGTTGCAAAAACGCAAAGTCATTGTACAAATGTTCTATCACCTCACCGGCATAGATGACATCGAATTCTCCATCAACAAAGTCTTCATTTAAATTAGCGGCCAAAAGTTTAAGGCCATCCACAGGTTTAATCTCCTGAATAATTTCCGGCAGATCGATCGCCGTTACATCCTGAACACCCAATTCAATAGCTTTTTTTGCTACATTTGCGTCACAACAACCGACATCCAGAAAGCGCGTTGCGTCTAATGGCCGGGAGAGCAGATGATCGAATAAGATACGAAATCGCGGCTGGTATAAATAATTGCTCAAATCTGAATCTCTGGCCACAGGGGCGAATTTTTGTCCCTGATTTGTCTCCCACATTTTTCTTGAAAGCGCCCCAAAACCTGGTGAATAGCCTGCCTCCGGATTGAAGACGATATTGGCCGTATCCTTTCGGCTTTCATTAAGCGTCAGCCGGTCATCAAATGTTATGAGAGCGTACTCTCTTTTATCTTTGACTTTTGTAATATCCTCCGAACTTGTTATCAATTTAATAGCCATCTTATTTCTCCTGTACACATAATAGTTTTTTAAACGACAGTACATATCAAATCAGGCAAACCCCTCCGCGGATAAGATCTTTCGCATTCACCCGACACATCAAAATATGCAACGCATTTTCGCTGCGTAATTTGTTTATGCGTTACATATACTCTGTTCTTCCACTCTATATTCTCACCCGCGGAGGGCGGCTTTTTAAAATCGTAAGGCTCAGCAGCCATGAAATTGTATGTGTTATGTTATCATTTGATATTTTGTAAAACATCTCGCGAATCCAATGCTTTTTCCATTTCCATTTCAGAAAATACCGTTTCATTAATACGGTTAAAGCGGACATTGGGAAAATCACATGGATTACAAAAACCATAATCCTCACAATAGTAATAGTCTTCCTTCAGATTCAGTTCACTCTTTAGCAAGTCGCCGACCGGGTTTGTTCTACTGTAAAGATGATAATGACAATTGTACACCAGTCCGTCCGGAGCGATTAAAAATCTTCTTGTCTGGCAATAAATGGATGATTTTTGTCGGGCGGAAAATCCTTCCTTATAAAGGCGCAAATCATAAATGCCGTGTTCCCTCGGATCGTTCGTTGCATAGGGATCATCCGGTGTCGGATAAAGTTTTCCCTTCCAGTAGCCCAAAAAAGTCTGTGGGCGCAAAGCCAAGCCATGACGGGCAAAAATCTCTTTGTATTTTTGATAATTGCTGTTCGGATGATCGACCATGGCAACCTGATCGACCCACAGTCCCAGTTCCCGCATCCGCTGCACGCGTGAGATATAGTCCTCCGCAGAGATGAAACCCGGATGGAATGAGGTGTTAAAACGAACCGAAGATTTTGTATGCAACTTTTGCACAAATTCATCGACA
>JAACEJ010000518.1 GCA_011682565.1 Actinomycetota bacterium
TGATCCCATGGAAATTGTCTCTATAAAGCTCAAGTCAAATAAGATTGAAAGCTTTTTCAGTAAAGATGCCAAGCGTTCCGTAAACATTGATCCCGGCTATATTGAAACACCAAAGCTCGTGCTGGCAACAACCAAAAATTATGGTCATCGTATTTATCTGGGACAGGGGATTTACGGCGATGTACAGCTTTACTGGCGCAATGGCGTCTTTCGAACAAATCCATGGACATACCCTGACTACCGGGAAATGGACACACTGAATTTTCTTACAAAAGTCAGGAAGAAATATCTCTCACAAAAAGGAGAAGCCTGATTGGCTGTTACTTACAAGGACGCGGGCGTCGACCTGGAAGCCGCCGACATTTCAACAAAAAAAATAGCTGCTTTGGCAAAATCAACATTTAACGAAAATGTTGTGCAGGAAATCGGCTTGTTTGGCGGATTTTACGCACTGGACAAGAACAAGTACAAAAATCCGGTTCTCGTTTCAAGCATCGACGGCGTCGGCACAAAGCTTAAAATTGCTTTTATGATGAACAAGCACGATACGGTCGGCCAGGACTTGGTTAATCATTGCGTGAACGATATTATGACGTCCGGCGCAGATCCGCTTTTTTTCCTGGATTATATCGGCACACAGCAACTCGACGCCGAGGCGTCTGCTCAGGTCGTCGGCGGCATGGCCAAAGCCTGCCGGGAAAACGGCTGTGCGCTCATCGGCGGCGAGACCGCCGAAATGCCTGGTTTCTACAGCAAGGGTGAATATGATCTCGCCGGTGCGATTGTTGGTGTGGTTGACAGGGAAAATGTGATAAACGGCGAAAACATTGCACAAGACGATGAACTGATCGGTTTGCCATCTGTTGGCTTGCATACAAATGGATATTCATTAGCACGTAAAGTATTGTTGCAAGTCGCCCGGGTTGACCTGGTGAAATACGAAGAAGATTTGTCCGCAACATGGGGCGATACTTTACTCAAGGTGCATCGTTCGTACTTGAAACCTGTCCGAGTTGTTCGCCAAATAGAAGGACTTGCAGGTATTAGTCATATCACCGGCGGCGGAATTGAAGGCAATACAAAAAGGCTGCTAAAAAAAGGGTTATCTTTGCAAATAGAGTGGACGGCCTGGGATGTTTTGGCAGAATTTAAATTGATTCAGGAGTTAGGTCAAATCTCTGATCAGGAAATGTGTCAGGTTTTCAATATGGGTATTGGGCTTGTGTTTATCACGAAACCGGATGCCAGTAGAGAGGTCGTTCAGGTTTTAAAAAATATCGGCGAAAAGCCGGTTAAAATTGGAACAGTAGTTAAAAAATAGCGCACTCTGTGAACGCACATCCGATTAAAATAGCCGTTCTGGGGGCCGGAAGCTGGGGGATTGCCCTGGCAAATCATTGCAGCGATGTGGGGCATCATGTTTCGTTGTGGGAATTTGATCCGCAGATGGCGCAGCGACTGCATGAAACACGCGAGCGTCCATCGGTGTTGCCGGGTGCACGAATCCACGATCAAATTAAGATCACGAGCGATCTTGGGCAGGCGGTTCATGATTCCAGAATCACTTTGCTGGTCGTCCCGTCCCACGTTGCGCGCAGCGTCATTCAACAGCTTACTTTAAAAATATTTCCAAAATCCTCGCTTCTTATCAGTTGTACAAAAGGAATTGAAAACGGTTCTCACCTGCGAATTTCCGAAATTGTCAAACAGGAATTGTCCGACTTTGATTTTACAAATTTTGCAGTCCTCTCCGGGCCCAGTCATGCAGAGGAGGTCAGCAAGAATATCCCGACTGCGGTAGTTGTTGCGGCAAAAAAGGACGAGGTTTCAAGCTATATTCAGAAGGCATTGAACAGCCGCCATTTCAGAATTTATCGCAGTCATGATGTTGTTGGTGTGGAATTGGGCGGCGCGCTTAAAAATGTCATTGCCATTGCAGCCGGTATTTGTGATGGTGCCGGGTTTGGAGATAACACCAAAGCCGCGTTGCAGCCGCGTGGTCTTGCGGAAATTGCCCGCCTGGGCCGCATCTTTGATGCCGATCCGTTGACTTTTGCAGGCCTTTCCGGTATGGGTGATTTGATTGTAACTTGCATGAGCCGCCACAGCAGAAACCGTTTTGTTGGCGAACAAATCGGCAGGGGCAAAACCCTCCAACAAGTCCTCGATGAAATGGTCATGGTTGCAGAAGGTGTGCGCACCTGCAAGTCCGCCGTTGCGTTGGCCGAGAAACATCATATTGACATGCCCATCAGCCGGGAGGTTTACAGCGTACTTTTTAATAATAAAGAGCCCAAAAAAGCGATGGAAGATTTAATGGGGCGGGAAGTGAAACCGGAGGTTTGGTTTTAAAATCGCTCTACTATCAAGCAAAGCAATTTATTTCGCGTCAATAAGCAGGAGGTCATCATGTTTAAAAATATTATGCTCGCCGTAGACGGCTCCTTATATGCCGATTCGGTTCTTGCGACCGGTGTTTCGCTTGCAAAGGCTTTTCATAGTCATATCAGCGTCATAACAGTTGCCGATGTTCGTGTTTTCGAATGGGCCACTGCTGTTGGCGCGGATGGTTTTGTTCCTATCATCCCATCAGGACTCTATCAGGATGAATCGCGAAAAATACTGGAAGAAAAAACGGACAAAATTCTGGAAAAGTGTACACAAATTTTAAGCAAGGAAAACATTAGTTTTGAAACAGAAAAATTGATGGGCGCGCCGGCTGATTCCATCGTTGAAAAAGCGCATCTTTCTGACCTGATCATCATGGGCAAAAGGGGGGAATTTGCCAAGTGGGATAAAAAGACTTTGGGAGCAACAACGGAAGCCGTCAGCCGAAGTGTTCACAAACCGATGTTGGTCGTTGATGAGGAATTTTGTCCCTTTAAAAAGATCCTCATTGCTTATGATGGCAGTCAGCATGCGAACAAGGTTTTGCAATATGTTGGACATTTCGCAGAATACCTGGGTTCCGAGATCATAATTCTCTGTGTTTCAAATGACAAGGAGGCAGGGGAAGATAACTGTCTTGAGGCCGAAAAATATTTAAAAAATTACGATATCATCCCCAAATCCTTTGTAGAAGCAGGGCATCCTGAAAAAGAAATTGTGAAATTTTCCCATGAAAATGATATTAACCTGACTGCAATTGGCGCTTACGGGAACTCTCGTATAAAGGAAGCTTTGCTGGGAAGCACAACAGAACATATTTTGAGGTTCTCTCACTCGGCGGTTTTGTTAGCGAAATAGTAATGAATGGAAAAGAAAAAGAAAGGATCGGAATCCGATGGCGACAAACATTTATATCACTTCCGCTCTTGAACACGTCGAAGAGGAAGTTAAAATTTCCGGCTGGCTTTATAATAAAACCCATAAAGGCAAACTAATATTTTTGATGATACGCGATGGAACCGGTATCATTCAGGGTGTCATTTTCAAAAACGATATACCGGAAGAGACTTTTGAAAAATGTCTGCATCTGCCGCAAGAGAGTTCTTTGGAGTTGACCGGTAAAGTTGTTGCGGACAAGCGCGCAAAAGGCGGCGCAGAGCTGCAAGTGAAAGA
>JAACEJ010000519.1 GCA_011682565.1 Actinomycetota bacterium
TTGTGCGATATTATCAAAAAAGAAATTATGTCGCTTATGTGTCACATCGAAAAAAGAAACTAATACAATATGGTAATCTTGCGCTGTAGTGATAGTCACTTCCGTATTTCAACAAAAAATTAAGGAACCGATAGTTACACAAGTCAAACCGCTCACGACAACAGCATCGATTCTAGAGGTTGATCCTGACATATCACCAGATGGTTCCAAAGTCATTTATTCGTCCGACGAAAATGAAAACCTGGATATTTGGGTCCGTGAAATTGCTTCGGGACAAAGATTGAATATAACTCAAGATTATGCTGGCAATGATGGCAATGCAAAGTGGTCGCCTGATGGCAATTGGATTTCTTTTACCTCAAGTCGTGACGGAGGTGGTATTTATTTAGTATCTGAATTTGGCGGGATCATTAGCCAGATTGTTCCGTCTCACGATTTTAGAGATTTTGGTGGATTAAATTGGTCTTTTGATAGCAAGAAATTGGTTTATACAATAAACGATACTTTGCATACAGTAACAGTAAGCGATAGAGCTAAAATTATTATACCTTTGCCTCATAACTGTCGTGAACCAGCCTGGTCGCCTGAGGGAGATCGAATTGTTTATATATCAATATTAAAAAAGAGTATAAATTCACAAATATGGACAGTTAAATTAGATGATGCAAATCCTGTATTGATATTTGAAGGATCTGGTAAATTCTTTACTCCATTTTGGTCACGTGATGGAAAAAGGATATTTTTTAAATGGTTAAAAAATGGAATTCGCGATCTGTGGTGGATTCCAGTGGATAAAAAAGGAAATCCAACTGCACCTGTGAAACAATTAACAACAGGTTGGAACATTTTTGATTTCTCATTTTCAAGGGATGATACTAAATTAGCCTACTGTAAGGCAATTCAACGTTTTAATATATGGTCAATTCCATTAAAGGCAGAACGAATTTTCAAATTTGACGATGCACTTCAGGTTACATCTGAAAACCAATCAATGAATGAATTTACAATCTCGCCTGATTATGAATGGCTTGCTTTTACTTCGAGGCGTAATGGTATGAATGATATATGGCTCATTCGAAAAAATGGTAAAGATCTTAGACAATTGACAGCGGATAGTTTATATGAAGAAGGATTAAGCTGGTCACCGAATGGTAGTCGAATCGCCTATCATGCAGTCCAAAATAAAAATAGCAATATCTATACAGTATCAATAGTAGGGGGAGCCGTTAGAACATTAATCAAAAATCCAGCAAATGACTCTTATCCTTCATGGTCACCAACAGGTGATTCAATTATTTTTCAATCAGATCGGAGCGGAAATCAGGAGATATGGATGACCTCCCTTAGAAATAATACGGTTAAACAGCTTACCGATCATAAGGATTATGATGGGAATGCCAGTTTTTCATCTGACGGAGCTTCGATAGCATTTGTTTCAAATCGCAGCGGTACTTTTGAAATCTATATTGCTTCGATTAAAACTAGCGCAATAAGGAAATTGACAAGTATCAAGTCTAATGCGATAATTGATCCCATATGGTCAATTGACAATAAAACGATTTATATTGCTTACAGCCCTGATGAAGAGGATAGAAGCAGGAAAATTTGGGAAATTTCAGTCAAAGATGGTTCAGCAAGAAAAATTTTTGACTTTAAAGGAACAATTATTCAGGAAGGTCCAACTGCATCTCTGGCGAGAGATCATGAAAGGCTATATTTTATTAGACAGTATTATGTGGCTGACATTTGGCTGGCTCAGTTAGAATATAAGTAACCGATGGTTAACTTGGGTATATTGCTGGCTTCGATAGGATGGCGGATTTCATAAATGGATAAAAAAATGGAATGAGTTCGATCTTGATTTCAATGAGTTGGTCTTAAGTTTAAACAAAAGGAATATTCTATGGAAAACCAAATCCTCGAGCTTGCCAAAAGGGTTTTAGCCGAAACCGAGGTGCATAGCGTTCTCGATCATGCCATGGATCAACTCATCCGGCTTTCCAGCGCGGAGCGAGGGATGGTTATCTTATTTGATAAAAAAGGGGAGCCATTGTTCGAGACGGCTCGGAACCTGGAAAAAGAAGATATTGAAAATCCTGGCTTCGAAGTGAGCCGAACCATTATCGATAAAGTAAAAGCCATTGGCAAACCGATGTGTTTTCCCAATGCACTGGACGAACCGTCAATGCAAATGAGCAAAAGCACGATGCGCTTAAAAATTCTTTCGGTTATTTGTTTGCCATTAATAATTGACAACAATAGTTTTGGCGTGATTTATCTGGATAATCGTACCGTGCGTGGTATGTTTTCACCACAAATATTTGAACTCATCGGTTCATTTGCAGATTTTATATCATTATCTGCATACAATGCCCTGGCAAGAAAGGAACAAGAGCAACGTATTCTGGACTTGGAATCGGATCTTCGCAGTAAATATCAGTTCAACGCGATTATCAGCCACAACCCGAAAATGATGGAAGTTTTGAAACTCGTTTCTCAAGTTGCGAACTCTGAAGCAACAGTTACGATACACGGAGAAAGCGGCACTGGTAAAGAGCTCATCGCACGGGCGATTCATTACAATAATAGTAGTCGAAGGTCAAAGCCATTTATCCCGATAAATTGTGGTGCGCTTCCTGAGAGCTTGCTTGAATCAGAGCTGTTCGGACATGAGAAAGGTGCTTTTACCGGCGCCATTAATGGTAAGGCCGGTTGGTTTGAAACAGCCAACGGTGGGACGATTTTTCTTGATGAAATTAGTGAAATGACACCAGCACTTCAGGTTAAATTTTTAAGAGTTTTGCAAACCGGCGAATATTCACGGGTTGGCAGCAGAGAAATCCGACATGCGGACGTGCGAGTGCTCACTGCAACAAATCAAAATCTGTTGCAGCTCGTGAACGAAGGAAAATTTCGGAAGGACTTGTATTATCGACTTAATGTCATCGATATTGAATTACCACCGCTAAGAGATCGTAAGGGCGACATCCTTGTCCTTGCAAAACATTTTATTGATTTTTACGGAAAAAAGTGCAAAAAAAATAATTTACGTCTCTCTCGTGAAACTGAGGCATGTTTGTTGGCTTTTGACTATCCCGGCAATATCCGTGAGCTTGAAAATGCGATACATCGGGCTGTGACCTTGGCCGAGGGCGAGATTATCACACCTCAACACCTGCCGGCCAGTATGGTTCAAAATCGTCGGGGTAATGGCAAAGTAAAGGAATTTTTCAACCTAACAGAAGCCAAGCGATTCGCGGCTGAACAGGCGGAGCGTGAGTTTGTAACCGACTGTTTGCGTGCTGTCAAGGGAGGCGTTCGTAAAGCCGCTAAAATGGCCGGAATTGATGCCAGCAATTTTCACAAAATCATGAAAAAGCACAGAATCGATCCTACGGCGTTTAAAGCTTGAACCCGAAACGTGGTACATTTCACCAACATGTTGTCATAGAACACCACAAAACATCCTACATTTTTATCTGACTTTTCTCAAATAATTTATTCGTTAACCATAAAATAATAGCTCTTTACGTGAAGACTTGAAGAGCTTTTTTGTTT
>JAACEJ010000520.1 GCA_011682565.1 Actinomycetota bacterium
AATAAAATCCTTCTTCCAGGCAGGAAATATTTTGGAAGCAAAAGTTGGGCCGGGTACAGGGTACCACAAATCCTCATGCGTCAGGAGGACAAAATTCGGCGTTAAAAATGAATATTCTTTTTGCACTTTATAAACAAACAAATGATGAATCTTTTGATAATTTTCATCATTGATATCCAGATAGCTTGCACTTTGTTCAATCTTTCCGTTGTATTGAATCTCAACAGAATCAATGCCACCCGACGGCAAAGACTTGTCCGGTTCGATTACCAAAATATGTCGCTCGCGGGAAAAGGACAGTTCATTTCCACTGCGTGAAACCTTATTCACTCGCAGCCCCGGATTCAAACTAAAAACATATTGTTTCAAGGGAGACGGATTTTCATTTTTAAAAGTCAGTTTTGCGGTAACGGCAATTTCTTTTCCGAGATGCTTCAGATCAATATTACAGGCCGTTACCGAGACCAGTGCATCCTTTATTAATCGATCGTTTTGCTGAATCATCTGCGCGCGTAAATGTTTGTTGCCGGAATAATGAGAATAATACAAAATGCCCAGGAGAATTCCGCCGACAAGAAAAACCAGCGAAAGACCAAAAGAAAAGTATGTTAAAAGCCGGAGCCGGGACTGCGGCAGACGCTTCAGACCGTAGATCGTCATAAAAATAAATCCCAGGCCGAGCAACAGGTAAATTCCCCGCTGTAAAAGAATACCGTCCAGGTTGGCAAAACCGATAAAATCGGAATACGCCAGCGGAAGCCAAAATCCCATATAATCAAAAATCGAATTTAATTTATTGGTCAGAAAAAACAACGTCACGGCAATATAACCGAGCAGAATGATAAAAGTGAGCGCCTGGTTGCGCAAAAGGATCATGCCGATAAAAGATAAACCGATGATAAAAACGAGTGTTGGTACCCCGGCAATAAGAAGATAATAAATATAAGTTAAAAGGTTAAGCGACACATCGGCAAAAACACCGTTGATCACCGCTGCGATGACGAGGACAAACAAATTGAGACCGATAAAAACCTCAAGGATACCCAGCAGCTTGCCGAGGACATAGTCGCCGTTCGTCATAGAACGCATATAAATGACTTCGGTTGTGTTCAGTTTTGTGTCGCGCTTTAAAAAATCCGAGGCCAGGAAAACAGCAATAATCGCCTGAATGGTATTGAGCAACATCATATTCAAATACGGAACTGAGGCAGGAAGCCCGCGCATCTCCCATGGCATCGCATTGAACGCCTCGGCGAAAAAAGTGATATTCAGAAAAGTGAGGATGGCAATCGCCAGACCCGCAAAGATTCTGAAAAACCAGCTTCGTAAAAGCGTCTTGACCTCGAACCTGGCCACAGTGAAAATATTGTGAAAAGATAACATTTGATCAGCCTTTCACCGTTAGTCTGTTAAAGAAAATTCGTGTGCATCCACGCCATACTCCATTCGGTAGACGTACGCATGTTCCAGATTGGGTTCGATTTCCTTACCTTTGAAATCCTTCAACTCATCGGCAACAATCTGCACTTCCCAGCCGTTTTCCGCCGGTATCGTAGAAATGACCGGGTACCTTTCTTTAATGGAATCCAATTCGGCATCGATAGCTTCGATCTGAAACACATGGCCGCGTGCTTCATCCACAAGTTTATCGGGAGAATCGTTAAAAATGACCTCGCCTTTATTTAACAATGCCATATCCGCACATGTGCTGGAAATATCTCCGACAATGTGAGTGGAGAGAATAATGATCACATCCCTCTGGCTGATATCCGCAAGAAAATTACGAAAGCGGATGCGTTCCTCCGGGTCCAGACCGGTCGTCGGTTCATCAACAATAACAATTTTCGGATCACCAATTAATGCCTGGGCAATGCCGAGGCGCCGTTTCATTCCTCCCGAAAGTTTGTTTGCCTGGCGGTCCCGCACATCATATAGTCCGACATGCTCCAACATTTCGTCAACGGCCTTTTTCCGTTGCTGCGTTTTCTGTAATCCGGCAAGACTGGCCACATAATCGAGAAACTCCCAGGTTTTTAGTTTTGAAAAAAGGCTGAAATCCTGGGGCAGATATCCGAGCATGGAACGTATTTGATGACGGTGTTTAACCAGGTCGTAATTATCCACAAGCACCTGGCCGCTGGTAGGTTTCATGAGTGTAACAAGAATTCGCATCAAAGTTGTTTTTCCGGCTCCGTTTGGTCCAAGCAGTCCAAACATGCCGCTGCCAATTTCCAAATTGACGTTATTGAGAGCCCTGTTGTTGTTCTTGTAAACTTTGCTGAGATTTCTAATCGTAATTTTCATCACGTCCTCAAATTGGGAATATTTCGGATGGGAATAAATATTCAGGGATGATATATAGACCTAATAACGGATATATTTACAAAAAGTTCTATAAATTATTTATGAGTCATTCGTAAAAAGTCCTCAAGTGTCATTGCGAGCGAAGCGAAGCAATCTGGGTGTCGGCTAAGAGGTTGTTTCTTAAAGATCGCTTCCCCGATAATTCGGGGTAAACTCTCGCTCCGCTCCTCGCGATGACATGCTTTTTTACTTTTTGCGAGCTACTCATTTATCAGTTGGCATTTTAATTTTGTTAATTCAGGCTTTGCCACGCTAGGTTTTTGATTTTTTTGTAACTAAAATGGAACAAGGGAGGTCTTGCAAGGCAAGCTCAAGATCGTGAGGAAACAGCCGGTCCCATAGCCCTAAACGGTTGCTCGGGCCGGGCACGACCAGCAAATCGGCTTTGATCTCACGCGCAAACGAGAGCGTAACAGCTCTGTTTTTCTCGTATAATGAACGATAGAGATAATTCTTTCCCCAAAACTCAAAATCCTGCAAATACTTTTTCAACTGTTCGTCGGCACTGTGATAAATTTCTTTTATCACTTGTGTATCATCCGGCATTCGTTTTTTATCCTGCCCGTCGGGAATCTTGAAAGAATGAGTAAAGTAAAGATCCCTTGCATTCCCCAGAAAAGCAAGGTCCGCTGCAACTTTGATAGCAAGACGAGCTTCCTCATCATATTCAACAGCACAATGAATTCTCTCAAGAGGAGCAGGCTTGACATGAGGTTCGGTAAACAAAAGAACGGAGCATGGTGCTTGTCGAGCCAAAGATCGCGCCACTGAACCGAGATAATATTTGAAAACACCTTCTCTTTTTAATGCCCCCGCAACAATCAAATCGGCGTGATGTTCTTTGGCCGCTTCGACCAAAACATCTGTCGGATTGCCCGAACGCACGATACAAATAGGCGGATGATGTTTAAATTCTGTCCGGTCTATTTCCTCCTCGAGCCGGGAGCGTACCGAAGGCGATTCTTCTCCTACATGGACGATAATTGGCCATGTGCCCAAAAGTTTTAAAAGTCGATGTGCTTCATTCATCACCGCATGTAAGCGCGGAGAAAAGGCCGCAGCAACAATGGCGCGTTTAAAAACGGATTCATTTTCTGTGGACGCAGGCAAGTAAATATCCTCCAAAGTTGTAGGATTCAAAAAAATAATTCATATATTATATCAAATTCCTGAACAATAGCAAGATTTTTTTTCATTGCATTTTATCTTTTTAAGATTATTTTTCGCTTTTAACAAGCAAAGAAGGCTCCTATGGACAGAGATAAAATATGGTATTTAAAAAAGTTCGATCTTCTTCAGGCAATGAATGAAGAAGAAATGGAATCTATGAGTAAATCTGTGCTCGAAGACGAGGTTAAAAAAAAGCAGCCTATCTACTTGCAGGGAGATCCAAGCGAAACATTATATTTTCTAAAAAAAGGTATTGTGAAACTCTCGCGCCTGGATGAAAGCGGGAAAGAAATAACATTGACTTTGTTAGAACCCGGTGAAGTTTTTGGCGAACTCGGCATTTTTGATGACTCGCCCCGGGAAACCACAGCCGTTGCGCTGGAGGATTGCCTTATTTGCGCGATGAGAAGGCGTGATTTTGAAAAGCTTATGGAGGAAAAGAGCGATATTTCCTTCAGGTTGAGTAAATTAATGGGACTACGCCTGCGGCAAATTGAAAGCAGAATTCAGGAACTCATGTTTCGCGATGTCCCGTCGCGC
>JAACEJ010000521.1 GCA_011682565.1 Actinomycetota bacterium
ACTTAGCAGCGGTGGCATTCCTGCCCCCTCCGCGTTCTCCCGCGAAAAGCATGCGGGAGCCGCGGTCTCCCCCACTGCTAAATCATTGAAATGACGAAGTCACTCCGCCAATATCGTTCCACGGGGAGCACACCCCGTGAATACGTACAAACGGTTTACTTTTTTCTTCGAACCACTCTTCGCCGGACCACTCTTCTTCGAGGTTTTCGAGAAATAGAAGTTACCTTGTTGGTTTTCCGAGATGCTGATTCAATGGACTCCTGATGATTGTCTGCGGTATCCAGGAGTGCTTTTTTCCAGTAGCGGCATGTTGCCCTTGGACATTTAAAAATAGTTTTGCCGGCTTTATCGGATGCTTCTATTAAAAATGGATTGTTACATTTTGGACAGGGAATATGATAGGGTTTACCCCAGCTTATAAAATTGCATTCTTTGTTTGAACATTTATAATAAGATTTTCCTGTTGCTGTATTTTCAACCGTGACTTTCGAATGCTTGCATATGGGACATTCCAATGCCAGATCTTCTTCAAAAGCCATAATACGCTTTTCAATATCATCATCGATTATGGTAGATTTCAGATCATGTGAAGTGTCTTCATTAGAAGAGGCAGAATCAACCATGGATATCCTTGTGGTGACTGCGTCCATGCTCGGGTTTTGCTCATCAAAAAAAGTCTTTGCCGGTTCTTCGAAAGACGTAATCATTTTCGTATCGGAACTTATTGATTCAGCATCATCACGTGGTCGCGTTTCTGTAAGTTTAACTTGTGTTCTCGCTTCCTCATCTTCAATATGCTCACGTTCATCCGAAGGTTTTTTATCTGGTTCAACTTCTTTTAAACCGGGCTTTCCGAAATCGACTTTTCTGATTTCAATTTTTCCCTTGTAAGCATCTGAAGACAGAACTTTAGGTGCAGTGGAAGAACCCTTGGAATGATCCAAGAGGTTATCAGAAGATTTACGGCCCAAAATGGTAGGAGTTTTTAATTCTTTTTCCGAGGACACTTTTTGATTGTTTTGTAGCGATTTACCCAACTTGTGAATATTGCTTCCTTTATCAGCGGACTTGATGGACACCCTTGAAGGTTCAGATTGCTGTGGCCCTTTTTTCAGAGGGACACCTTGCATCTGTAATATTTGATCAAATTGACTGGTCGCCGAATCAAGGTCTTTTCGCTTAGATTTTACTTCATCCATGGTTTGAACAAAATAAGCGACAAGGTTCATTCCGGACATTTTTGGAAAAACCAGGTCGATAAGCCGGGTCATACTTATCGTGGGTTTTTGAGGGATAAATCTGTCATCATCAACATGAATATAGCCTTTTCGGATCATTTCCTCAACAACGATATTCATATCCTGAGCAGCGTCAAATCCCAATTCCTCAAAATCACCTATTAATGTTTCATTTTTATATCGATCTATTTCATCGGAAGGAAAACTTTCTATCTCGTTCTCTCGTACCATGAGCAGCATGATGAGTGATATGGTTGCGGAATTCATGGACAGCTCTCCGACTCCGTATCTGCTGCCGATTAAACGTTCCAAATGTTTAAAAAGAATCTCATCAAATACATTGAGCACATTATTTTTTTCTGCGGCGATTTCTGATTCCATCTGATCTTTTCTTTTTCGTAATAGTTTAGTTCTTTCAGCAAAAACTTAATTATACCTAAAGCGGCAGTGTTTTCAAAAGGGTAACGTGTCACTCTTTTTCTTTAATTTGTCGGTTCAAATGTCCAAAAATTTCCGTCCATATGTTTCACAGTTTAAATGATAGTGTTTCTGCGGCCATAGCTAAAGCCGTTGAAAGATTGACAGTGTCGTGGTTTTTTCAAACACCAACGTTTCGACTTTCAATATAATGGATATGCCCTACAGAGAAAGATTTTGAAATAATTTTGTTAATCCGTGCCGTAATATTTCCGTCATGACTTTTACGAAAGATATAACTATGCAAAACTTATACCATTTATAGATATCTCCCACCAAATCCATTCTGATTGGTGTTATGTTTCAACCTTCTATCATTTAATTATTCTCGCGATATAGGAGGATAAAAAGTCGAACGAATGTAATGGAACGAGTTTTGCAATTAACTCACTTAAGTTGTGCGCCCGAATATGGGAAAAATGCATTTGAATTAAAAGATTTACTCTAAAAGGAGATCCCAATGGCTTCAGCCATAACGTTGGAAGGTATTGACCAAGCCATATCAAACCTTAGATACAAAAATAAGAACACCCTTAAGTATAGGTTTGTTGGACATATAAGACAATATTACACCAAAGGAGATTCTGTAGAATTGGTGAGTGAGGTAGACCATGCAGAGCTGATAAAAATACTGTGGGATACAGATGATAGCCTTGAAGCCATTAAGAATAAACGGAAAAACCTGAACAGTGTTAGATCTTCTGTAAATGCTGACCTTAAAAAGCTTTATGAAAAAGGGGAAAATCCTGAAGGGTTAAAAATAGGATCAAGCAATATCTTTGTAATGTCCGGAGATGCAAAGGATAAGATCCTTAAGAAGTTAGCATATGATTTGCAGCCGGATGGGACGCTTAAATTAGACCAGATAATGGATATCCTGAAGCTGGCAAATGAAACCGTATCCGGTTCAATGGCTGTTGAAGATACAGAAAAAAAGGATGGTTTAAAGAAAATAGATCAGTTGAAGGATCTTATCAAGGGATTATCAGAAAAGGTGGGTTTGGGCTCTCCGGAATTGTCAAAAGCGGCTCCTGAAGCCGGCGATATGGCCGGTAAGGGAGATGAACAAGGAAGCGGTTCTATGGGAATGGACGAGGTTTTAGAGGATTCGGAGATAGACACCGTCGAGGCGGTTGAAGACATCGAGGATCTCGAAGAAGTTGCTGAAGATGATATTTTGGAAGATATTGAAGATGTAGAAGTAGATGAGATTGTAGATACGGATACAGATGATTTAGTTGAGGCAGCCGAGATTGATGAAGACCTTGAAGATGTATCGGATGTGGATGAAGATGTCGAGGACGTTGCTGAAGTTGACATTTTGGATGATATTGAAGATGTAGAAGTAGATGAGATTGTAGATACGGATTCAGATGATTTAGTCGAAGAAGGCGATGGTAAAAAAGAGGATGAACAATTGGGGCTTCCGGTTGGTTCTTTGGGCCAGGAATACAGCATTGAAGCAGATAGTAAAATTAAAAAGAACAAACTCCTTGCCGAAGAATTCGATGGATACCTGGGTTCAATGGACAGGTATTACAATCATTATATATTGATTCCAGAAGGAGAATATTTAATTGGCAGTAAGCAAACTAAAAAGGATGAAAAACCAGAACAGATTGTATTTTTAGAGCTGTTTTATTTTAGCCGATTTCCCATTACCAATGGACTTTTTGAAATATTTGTTGAAAAAACAGGATATAAAACTACTGCGGAAAAGGTTGGATATGGGACCGTTTATTTTGGGCGTTTTAAAAAGAAAAAAGATGAAATTACAGGATTGATCACTTCTACATGGAACTCTTCACTATATTGCAAAACAGTTGAAGG
>JAACEJ010000522.1 GCA_011682565.1 Actinomycetota bacterium
CTGATATATTTTTTCGCGGGCGTCAGAGGTTCAAAAGAGAGGAAAAAGCTTTGCTGCCTGATAATCCAGGGCGCCCGTTTGCGAATCTTTTCATAAATTTTTTCCTTCGAGGCATTTGCAGGCGCTTTGACGAACACGCTCTTGTCGGGGTTCACGACAATGCCGAGGGTTTTTCGCTCCTGAAAGACAAGCGAAAACTCTATGGTTTTGGCGCCAAATTGTATCTTTTCTTTCTGCATTTATTTATATCTTATTTTTGCAATGTCGATAATCTGATTAACCAGACCGTCAACCTCTTCAAAGCTCAAGTCTAACTGATGGCTGTCTCTTATCTCGTCGATCAAAAAATCTCCGATCTCGATTTGTAAACGACCAAGCAGGTCGGATTTGAATTGCCAATCCACTTTGGGTTTGCCGTTATCCAGTACGTTTTTCCTGATAATGGCATCGATCCCCAACGCCGCTTGTGCGGATATTTTTTCGCTCCGTTCTCGTTCCGCTGCTTTTTTCCCCAGGGTTTCATATACGACGCCATAAAAAGCCCTGGCAATCAAATGCTCTTGCAAATCCCCGGGTATTGTCGCATCGGTATGGTTGACAATGGATTCGCTGATTTCTTTGACTTTATTCAGATACTCGGCTTCGGAGATTCTTTTTTCTTCATAGGCTTTTATGGCCTCTTTGAGCATTTGCGAGAATTTTTTATAAAATGCCGGATCTTCCTCCATTTTTTCGTTGATGGTTCTGGCCGTTCTTGTTGCAATCATATCCGCTTTTGCGGCCTCGCCAACGACTTTTTCCACCTCTTCCTGAAATTTGGCTTTATCGAAAATATTGACCAGTTCGGTTATCGTCACGACTTCCGACGACTCGATATGTTTGTCGACCAGTTTTTGAATCTGCTGCTCATAGGCTTTAAAGTCCACGACGTCGGAATATCGCCTTTTGACCGACGCCCGCAATTTAAGGAAAAACATAAAATCTTCTTTGTAGCGATTGATCTCCTTTTCCGGCGTTTTCTTGTGAAACGAGAGCGCCGACAGCGCTATTTTAAACGTTCGGGAGTAGAGGGATAATTTTTCATAAAAAAAAGTGCGTCGTTCCTCATCCCTGAGCAGTTCTTCGTATGCGGCCTCGTCATATTTGTTGTCGATTGTCTTGAAAATATCCCACAACTCGGAATGTATTTGCGGCAATTTTTTTATTTCGTTGTCAATGTTTTCGATGACGCCGATGAGATCCTCTTGATCAAAGTTTTCCAAGCTGGAATAATCTGTTAAAGCCTGGTCCAGTTCTCCGAGGATGCCGTAATAATCGATGATATAGCCATAGCTCTTACCCGGATGGATTCTGTTCACCCTGGCGATGGCCTGTAAAAGCGAATGTTCTTTCAAACTTCTCGTCAGGTACAAGACGACATTTCGTGGGGCGTCGAATCCGGTCAACAGTTTGTCCACAACGATGATGATTTCCGGATTCTCCTGATGTTTGAACCGGTTGATGATATTCTTTTCATACTTGGCGGGCGTGCCGTGCTCCTGCATCATTCTGTCCCAGAATTGCAGCACAATGTCGCCGGGCTTTTCGTAAGCGCTGTCCGAACCTTCCCGTTGATCGGGCGGAGAAATGAGCACCGCTGTACCGACCAGGCCGATTTCGTCCAGATAATTTTTATATTTTATCGCCGTTGCTTTGTTCTGGCATACAAGCTGTCCTTTAAAGCCCGTTCCCTGCCAATTCTCCTCAAAATGCTTGCTGATATCCCAGGCGATGCAATAAATTTTTTGATCCGCAATGTTCAACTGATCGGCGCGGCTGAACTTGCGTTTTAAATCCGTTTTTTGATAATCGCCGAGAGGCTCGGCGATTTTATTAAAATAGACGTCGATGACATTGGATTGCACTTTTTGCAAAGCGTGTCGTCCCTCGTACAATAACGGAACGACGGCCTTGTCCGCCACCGCTGTTGTGATCGTGTATGCCGGTTGGATAATGCCGCCGAATTTCAACGCCGTGTTTTTCTCTCTCTTCATCAGCGGCGTTCCGGTAAAGGCGACAAAGCAGCCGTTTTCAAAAACACGCTGCATATTGATGTGAAACGCGCCGTACTGGCTTCGGTGGCCTTCGTCCACCAGGACGAAAATATCCGGCGACGTGAACGGCTTTTTCGTCCGTTTGACCGCTGCTTCAAACTTGTTGATGACTGTGGTGATAATCGCATCGCTTTTGCTTTGCAGCAGCTCGATGAGATGGGCGCCGGTCCTGGCCCGGTGCACCAGCTTGCCGCATTTTTTAAAAATGTCGTAAATCTGGTCGTCCAAATCGACGCGATCGGTCACCAGAATGATTTTGGGATTGCGAATGCTCTTTTCCAGGGCGATGGCCTGCGCCAGCAGCACCATGGTCAGGGATTTTCCGCTGCCCTGCGTGTGCCAGATAACGCCGCCGTTTCGACGTCCCTTGTCAATGGATGTGATTCGGGACAGCGTTTCCTTGACGGCAAAGAACTGCTGATAGCGGGCGATTTTTTTAACGCCGTCGTCATAGAGGATAAAGTTATGCGTCAAATCCAGCAGCCGCGCGGGACGGCAGAGGTTGTAAAGATATTCATCCTGGATTGTGCTTTTTTGCTCCTCCTGCTCCAGTTTGTAAAACCAGGCTTTGACATATTGAAAGCGCTCGTCAAACAGTTTTGCCATCGCCCCGGGGGCCGCCGGCCTGTTTTTTATGTGCCGAATCTCGTTTCTATAAACCGCTTCTTTCTTTTTTTCGGGGAACAACTCCCGCCACAACGCCCAGAACTTTTCTTCCGTGCCGGTCGTAGCATAGCGGGCGTCGTTGGCGGCGAGCGCAAGAAGAATCTGGGAATAGACATAAAGAGATCGAATGCCGTCTTGCTGCTGATTGCGCAACTGTTGCGATATCGCCTGCTCAATCGGTTCTTTGATGTCCGGTCGTTTGCATTCCATGACGACAAAAGGGATGCCGTTGACAAACAGGACAATATCCGGCCGGTAGTGCTCGTTGCTTTTTGAGCGCAGCACGCTGAATTCCTCGGTGACGTGAAATACGTTGTTTTCCCGGCGTTCCCAATCGATGTAGCGCAAGGTCCAGGATTTTTTATCTCCCTCGATGCTTTGTTCGAGAGCCTTGCCCAGGGTCAGCAGGTCATACACGTATTCGCTGGCATAGATGTATCCTTCCTGTACGGGAACCTCTTTCAGCGCCTGAATGCCGGCCTGAATGTTGTTCGCGGAAAAAGCATAGCGCCTGCTGCGGTATTCGATGGCGTTCAACTTTTCAAGCTGCCGGCGCAGTATCGGCTCCAACAGAACGGCCGAGGTTTTATCCCCGCGCAGCTTTAAAGCCTCGGCGGGCGTCAGGTATTCATAGCCCAGTTTTACGAGAAATTGCAGCGCAGGAATTTGCGAGATGTGATCTTCTTTGAAGGATGGCGTTTGCATGGGAAATATTTTCTTTCGAAATATTTTTGGCCAAGAAAATTTGAAAACGGACGGGTTTTTGTGTCGCCTTTGTGTT
>JAACEJ010000523.1 GCA_011682565.1 Actinomycetota bacterium
TGGTGTTTCCCACCTGATTGAAGCAAGTGATGGCATAAATATTAAAATATTTGCGAACAAAATACGGGAAGAATTAGGCGAACAAAAAATAGAAATATCGGGTGTGCTGATGGATTCTTCCAATACCATTCGCGCCGAGGCATTCGATAAAAAAATGATCTCTATCTCCAGGGGAACAACGATCAAATCATGGCATTGGCGAGTGCGCGAGCGCGTTCGTTCCGGTGACCGGATTGAGATTACATTGCAAAATCCGGGCGGGCAAAACAAAGTAACCGAAACCTTTTTCGTCAAGCCGCACTGGTCTGAATCTTTTCACGGCTCGACCTCTTTCATACTGTTCAAAATGCCATTCGGTGGGGGAGAGGCAACAACCGAAATATTTCGTTCTGTGGGCATTGGTATTTCCTATATTCCGGTTAAAGAACAACAGTTTCTTGCATTTGACGGTTCATTCATTTTGGGAAATGTCGCAAAAGGGGATGCTAATCTTTCAGTTGAAGTCGGCCTGGGCCTGAGCGTTATTTTGTGGCATCATTTGCAAGTCGGCATGGGAACGAACCTCACCGGGAATTCATTTGATCACGGATTCCTGTTTGTTGGGACGAGATTCAAACTTCCTGTTCCCTGGTAAACACTGAGAATTACCAGGCATGGCTGATTGTTTTAAAAAAAAATATAACGATCTTGAACAGTTCCTTCTCGGAAGCGTGGCTGAACGCATTGTTCGCAAAGCTTCGCCGCCGGTTAGCAACGAAAAATAATTTGATTTGAGGTAAGATATGGAATGTGATAAATTTATTCAGCAAGTTTGTGATGACCTGGCTGAAAATATTGACTCGAACTTTTGTGAATCACTCAAAAATCATTTGGAGGAATGTGAGGAATGCCGCGCTCAAGTCAACGCTCTGCGGAATGCGGTTCACTTGTACCAGTGCCTGGATGAAAAAAAAGTACCGGCAAATATCCATGATCGCCTCATAAAGCTTCTCAATGTTGAGGATTTACATAAATAGGGTGTACATAAAAACAATTGTCTTGACTTTTACGAGCATATTTTTTATAATAACGGTGATATTAGTGTCACCGTTTTTTTATTTAATGGAGGGCTTGTGAAAAAACTGAGTCCGAGACAGCAAACTGTACTCGAAATCATCTCAAAGTGGATTAAAGTACAAGGCTATCCGCCAACGTTAAAAGAAATGGCAGATGAGCTGGGCGTAGCCTCGAGAAATTCAATCGTAAAACATTTGACAGGGCTCGCCAAAAAAGGATACATTATCTGGGAAGATAACAAAGCGCGCGGCATTCGTGTTGTTGAACATAAAGGTCTTTTGGACAGCGAGGATGAGAAAAGCCTGCCGCTCGTCGGCGCCGTGACGGCCGGGCTGCCAATGCTGGCAGAAGAAAATATTGAGCGCTATGTTCCGGTGCCGCGCTATCTCATCCGTAGCAGTGACCGGCATTTTCTGTTAAAGGTGCAGGGGGAAAGTATGAAGAATGCCGGTATCCTTGACAAAGATCTGGTTGTGGTGTGTTCTCAGAACAGTGCAAATATTGGTGAGATTGTCGTTGCCCTGATCGAGGATGAGGCAACGGTGAAACGCCTGGCGGGAGAAGGAGGGAGGCGTTTCCTTAAAGCCGAAAATCCGGAATTTGCCGATATCCATCCCGGAGGCAATTGGTCAATTCAGGGAAAAGTTGTTGCGCTGGTGCGGGAGAGTGTGGAGTGAGTTCCTGTTTCTACAGTAAAAGCTTAATACGGACCCGCCAGAGTACTTTGTAACCGAACATTTTTTTGATATTGAGCAAAGGGTCGAGCGGGTTCTCGCTAAGACTTTTGGCACATTGAAAGCTCACTTTTTGGATTTCGACGGGAAGTTTTTTCAAATCCCGGCTAAAAGTTTTCGTCTTGAGAATTGTGCGTTTATTCGGCAATAAAATCCTCGAAAGTTTCGACTTTGTCGGTTTTGTTTTGTTCGGCTTCCATAAGAGATAGATCAAGATATTTTAAAAACTCAGATTAATAGATGCCTTCTTTTTTGAGAACAAAAGAAAGAAATCGTCCCATCGTCTCTCATGAGCGTGCACCATTTCTGCCAATTTTTCTCGTGGCAATTCAATATTGATCGTTTCGGACATAAATGACCTCCTGTTTTTTTAAAAAAAAATAAATTAGTTAAAGCTGCAAGTATTTATTGACTCATGTCAAAACCATGAACCGAAACATCATTCACATAGATATCACAGATTTTCACATTGCTGTGGAGCGGGTGCTGGAGCCGCGGCTGCGCAAGAGGCCCGTAGCCGTGGCGATCGAGACAACCACGCGCTCACTGGTGTTTTCCGCCTCCGGGGAAGCGCGGCAGAACGGCGTGTTCCCGGGCATGCCGCTGTGTCAGGCGCTTAAAAACTGTCCTGGCCTTACCGTGCTGCCGCCCAACGAGGAACTCTACGTCCGTGCCACCCGGGCGATGATGGAGATTGTCAGTCGCTTCACCCCTGTTTTTGAGCCGCTGCGTTTCGGCCATGCTTATCTGGATATGACCGGTAGCGGCAAATTATTCGGCGGTGTCAAGAATGCGGCGGTCAAAGCACAACGGGAAATTCGCAATCGTCTTCGCCTGGATGCCGGCGCCGGCGTGGCCGGCAACAAGCTCGTCAGCAAAGTGGCTTCTGATGTCGTAACCACCTCGGGCGAACACCACGGCTTGTGCGATGTTCGCCATGGTTACGAGGAAAATTTTCTCGCGCCGTTGTGGGTTGGCCTTTTGCCGGGAGTGAAAAAAAAGGTGCGCGAACAGTTGCTGGACCTAAATGTTCGCCTCATCCGCGAGTTGGCGGTGATCTCGTCGGAAAATCTGCAAATGGTCTTTGGCCGTTTCGGCCTGCTCTTGCACCAGCGCGCGCACGGCATTGATCATCGTCCGGTGCAGCCGCCCAAACGCGCCCCGGAGATCGTGGTGGTGGACACGCTGGACGACGACAGCAACGATTATTATTTTCTCCGCAGCAGAATATTTCGCCTCCTGGCCTGTGCTGCCCGTCGTTTGCGTGAAAAAAAACTGCGCACCGCCCGCATCGTCGTTGAAATATACTACTCGGACTACAAGGAAGACAGTGCCCGGCAGCGTTTCACACCCTGCAATGACGACGCCGGGCTTGTGACTATTGTCAATAATGTCTTTGACCGCGCCCTTGGACGCCGTGTGCGCGTTCGCAAAATGACACTGCGCCTTGCCGATCTGTCGCCGGAACCCGCGCAGCTTTCGCTGTTCGTAAAAGAAAAAAATCCAAAGCTCGGCGCAGTAACATTGGCGATGGATAAAATTCGTGACCGTTACGGTGAAGATGCAATTCGCTTCGGCCGCGCTGCGTAGTAATAATCCCAAAATGTCTCTCAATTACGGGTGAAAAATATGATCAAGATTTCCCAAAGCTGCCTGCACGAGCCATTCCGGTGCTTGTCCGAATCTCCCGGCATTGTTTTAGGAGACTCTAACATTCGCCGGAGCGATTTGTTATTTTATTGTAAAG
>JAACEJ010000524.1 GCA_011682565.1 Actinomycetota bacterium
AAGCTTTGCTCAAACAAAAAATGGAGATTGAAATTATGATCAGAAATTCGATGCTATTTTTATTTTTCATTAGTTTACTTTTTTCGAGTTGTCGATCTTCGGACGGCGTCCAATTCAAACAAGGCGAGGATAGAATTGATGTTTCCATTGACGGCAAGCTGGTAACATCCTACCGGTACAGCGCTGATTTGCTAAAGCCATGCCTGTACCCGGTTTATTCGCTTTCCGGTGTGTTAATGACGCGAAGCTTTCCCTTCAAGGAAATAAAAGGTGAGACCCATGATCATAAACACCATACCGGTGTTTTTTTCGCCTATGCAAGCGATGGTGAAGTAAACGGCAGCGGGTTCTGGTCCAGCAAAGAGATGCCGCCGCAAATCAGGCACAGCAAAGTTGTGGAGATGAAAGCCGGGAAGGAGAGCGGCACGCTCTCAACTGTGAGCCTTTGGATCGGCAAGGGAGGAAAGCCGCTGCTGCGCGAAAATAGAACAATGGTCTTTATCCCTGGCAGAAATGAATACAGCATCGATTTTACCATCACTTTGACGGCCATAGATACGATGGTTTCTTTCAAAGCAACAAAAGAAGGACTTTTTGCGGTTCGTGTTGCGGATTGGCTTACAGAGAAAAACAAGGGCACGCTTTGGAAGGGAACCGGCGAGTACATGAATGCCGAAGGAGCCAAAACAGAAAAAAACATCTGGGGGCGTCGAAGCAAATGGGTTCGGCTGCAGGGAGAAAAAGACGGCAGGAAAGAGGGGATTGCCATTTTCAATCATCCGACCAGTGAGAATTACCCCACCTTTTGGATGGCGCGTGGTTACGGCCTGTTTGCCGCCAATCCTCTGGGGCAAAATTATTATGAAAAATATTTAAAAGTTCCAAATCCAAAAGATTATGAATTGAAAATCCTGCCCGGGAAAAGTGCCCTTTTTAAATTCAGAATGCTGGTTTATGATGGAGCAAGAAGCCAAACGGAACTGGAGAAAAAATATTTAGAATATAGCCACAACTCATCCGAAAGCAGAAAATAAATCTTGCATTCATCTTGTATTTATCTTGCGCTGTAGTGTTAGTCAACCTTGAAAATAATACATGTCATAAAATGAGGTTCTTGAATGCAAGTTCAAATTTTTTCCCGACGAAATTTTCTGAAATCTGTTGGCCTGGCTTCATCCTCAATGATTGCCGGGAGTTTCATTTTCGCTTGCAGCGGGAAAAAAGATCGTCCGAATATTCTTTGGATCACAAGTGAAGACAACAGTCCGACCTATGTGGGCTGCTACGGAAACAAGTTCGCTGCCACACCGAATATAGACCGGCTTGCCGCCGAGGGGATTCTTTACGAAAATGCCTTTTCCACTGCACCTGTGTGTGCACCAACCCGATCAACCATCATTACCGGCGTCTATCCTGTAAGTATGGGAACGCAGCACATACGCAGTACAAATGCCATTCCGGATTCGATCATACTTTATCCGTTGTTGCTGCGTCAGGCTGGATATTATTGTACAAACAATCACAAGGAAGATTATAACATCCCAAAACGTTCTGATGTCTGGGACGAGTCCAGCAACAAAGCCACTTTTAAAAACCGTAAGCCGGATCAGCCTTTTTTTGCCATTTTTAATTTTGCCGAGAGCCACGAGCATGTCATTCATAAACCTCTTCCTTTAAAAGAACTACGGCACGATCCGGCAAAAGTTGAGTTACCGCCCTATCTGCCTGACACACCGGAAATTCGTCATGATTGGGCACAGTATTATGACAAAGTTGAAGATATGGATAAACGCGTCGGAGAAAAACTTGACGAGATTAAAAAGGAAGGATTGGCAGAGGATACCATTGTTTTTTACTATTCGGACCATGGCGGTGTGCTGCCGCGCAGCAAGCGGTTTTGCTATGACACCGGCCTTAAAGTGCCCATGGTCATTCGTTTTCCGAAAAAATATCAACATCTCGCGCCCGGCAAACCGGGAACGCGGACTGATCGTCTCGTAAGTTTTGTGGATTTGCCTCCCACGCTGCTTAGTTTGATCGGTGCTCCTGTTGCTAAATTTCTCCAGGGGAGCGCCTTTGTCGGTAAGGAACAGGGGAAACCAAGAGAGTATGTCTATTCTTTCCGCGGCCGTATGGATGAGCGTTACGATATGGGGTGCGGACGGTCAGAGATAAAAAGTTTCGCTATCGTAAGAATTTTATGCCGCAGCGGATTTACGGTCAGCACATCTGGTATTTGTGGAAGGCCCCGGCAATGCGTTCCTGGGAAAAAATGTACAAAGAAGGAAAATGTAATAAAATTCAGAGCATTTTCTGGCAGCCAAAGCCTGCGGAAGAATTGTATGACACGACAGCCGATCCCTGGGAAGTCCACAATCTGGCCGATGATCCGGCCTACAGGGAAACGTTTTTGCGGATGCGCAAAGCGTGTCGTGACTGGATTATGGATGTGCGCGATACCGGTTTCATTCCTGAGGGCCTGATGCTGGATTGGGCGAAGCAACAAACGCTGTACGAATTTGTGCATTCCGATGACTATCCGCTGGGTCGGATTGTTGAAACAGCCTGCATGGCGACGGATCGTAATCCCGAACATCTTGGCGAGTTTGTAAAGCGCCTCAGCGATAAGCATCCTGTTGTACGCTACTGGGCTGCGACCGGTTGTCTTGTACTCGCTCCAAAGTCAAAGGCCGCGATTCCTGAACTGAAAAAGCGGCTGAAAGATGATGTTGGTGACGTACGTGTTACAACTGCTGAAGCGCTGTGCAAGTTGGGCGAAACGAAAATCGGTTTGTCGGTTCTCAGCGCTGAATTGGCAGACGAAAACACCAAGGTTGCTCTCCATGCCGCCAATTCTCTGGAATGCCTTGGAAATGCGGCAAAGCCGGCTTTGAAAGCACTGGAAGCTGCAAAAGAGAATTCGGATCATTATGTACAGCGGGCTGTTGACTATACTGTTGAAAAGTTGAAAGCATGACATGAATCATCCATTTAAAAAGAATTTTTTTTTGATTCTTATTTTAGTTATATTTTATTCTGATGCAATGATGGCCTGCGATTATAACGTTCGCGATGCCGGCTTTGTTGATCTCGGTTCGGCGCCCTATCATTTATTCGGCCTTGCAAATAAGGAAACAGACGCGCAAATTATTTCCGGGTTTTCGCAAATCGCCGGGAAGAGCCTGACCGCATCAAACATTAAATTCGAGTTGGTCAATATTGATAGACAAAAAGACCACCCCACAATCCGTATCGTTGATTCATTGCAAATAAAATCATTTCCATCAGCCGTGCTTGTCTCGCCGGACGGGCAGACCATGATTTTGGCATTGCCAAATCGATCATTATCTTTTAAGAAACAATTAAAGGCCGTTCTTCAAAATATTCTTCATTCTCCCAAGCGTGATGAAATTCAAAAGAAAATCATAAGCGCTTTTGCAGTCGTTCTTCTGATAGAAGGAACGGACAGGAATGAAAATGCGCGGGCAAGGAGTGCAATTGTCAGTGCAAATAAAAAGATTGC
>JAACEJ010000525.1 GCA_011682565.1 Actinomycetota bacterium
ATTGTCAGCCAATTCAATCATTCACTGCTCCGGAGTGGTCGAACAGGTGTACAAGCGATTGATAACCTCGGTGGGCAATTCAAAGCCGATTTTATCCGTAAGCAATTTCGTAATGCAGTACCGAAATGGGTTAATGGCAAGTTTTTTGATCTGTCCGGTTTTTATAAAATTCGATTTGCCGACTCGGTAGATGTTAATGCGGTTGTTCAGGCATACAAGGCCTTAAAGATTGTACTTGATGCACAACCCATTGGCAGGCACGCGGTTTATGGAATGCCAAACGATCCTCAGTTTTCTAAACAATGGCATCTGAATCGAGCCGATGATCATGACGTCGATGCCCCTGAAGCGTGGGATATCGAAACAGGCAATGATCAGATTATTGTCGCTTTGATGGACACCGGTGTGCGTTATTTTCACAAAGACCTCGGTGGAGCGGACGCCTCCTACGATCATCCCGAAAATGCGAACGGCAATATGTGGATCAATTGGACTGAAAAAAACGGTACTGCCGGAGTTGACGATGATGGTAATGGTTATGTAGATGACTGGATTGGCTGGGATTTTGTTGACAATGCCAGCAGTGTTTATAGCGGAGAAGATGGCGATGTGCCGGATAACGATCCGCGCGACTTTAACGGTCATGGCACCCATTGTGCCGGAAATGTGGGCGCGCTGAATAATAACGGCACCGGGCTCAATTCCGTCAGTGGAGGCTGGGGTAACGGCTCGGCAAGTACAACAGGCAATGGTGTTAAAGTGATGGCATTACGTATTGGCTATTCGGAACAAGTTGTCATTTTCGAACTCGGCGTTGTGCAAATGGATTGGGTTGCGGAAGCTTTTTACTATGCCGCAGATAACGGCGCCCGTATCGCTTCCTGCAGTTGGGGCACTTCCAACGATGGCGGCGTTGCCGATGCCTTGGATTATTTTATGGCGCATGGTGGTCTCGTTTTTCACGCAGCCGGAAATGACAACAATGAGAATTCCAGCTATTTCGACGATCGTGGTGATATTATCAGTGTTGCTGCAACAGACAGTACGGACAATGCCGCCGATTTTACCACTTATGGAACCTGGGTTGATATTTCAGCGCCCGGTACGGGAATCTGGAGCACAGCGCACAATCATGATGACCCTGCAAATGATTATATTCAGTCCATGGACGGAACCTCGATGGCCACGCCCATTTGCGCATCTGTTGGTGCATTGGTCTGGTCGCTTCATCCCGACTGGACTGCTGAGCAAGTGAAACAAAGATTGTACGATACGGCAGATAATATTGAAGACAATCTGAATGCAACGCACAAGGGAAAAATGGGTGCCGGACGAGTTAATGCTTATAATGCCGTGTACAGCGGAACAGTGCCCCCTGTGGCAGATTTTTCCGCATCGCCCCTAACCGGCTGTGCACCGCTTACAGTCAGTTTTACCGACCAATCCACCGGCGATATTACATCCTGGTCATGGGATTTTGGTGATGGCGGTTCTTCGACAGATCAAAATCCTTCATACGAATATACCACTGCCGGTACTTTTACCGTCGCGCTGACGGTGACCGGCCCTGGAGGTTCCGACACAGCAACAAAAACAGACTATATCACGGTCGGCGAAGCGCCCGTGGCAGATTTTAATGCAGACCAGACCAGTGGCAGTTGTCCGCTGACAGTTACCTACACGGATGCTTCAACAGGAAACCCGACCACCTGGAGTTGGAGTTTCCCCGGCGGCGATCCGGCCTCGGCAACGGGACAGGGCCCGCATTCCGTAACTTATAACAACGGCGGTAACTTTAGTGTGACTCTCGATGTCTCCAATGACTGCGGGAGCAACAGCAACACCAAAACGGATTATATTTCGGTTACATGCGGCATCTTGGGAGATGTAAATGCAGACGATGCCGCCAATTCTACCGATGCTTTGATTATTTTATCATGCGATGTTGGACAGGATGTTTCCCAATATTGTCCGATGAACTGTGGTGATGTAAACAGTGATGGTTTGGTGAATTCTACCGATGCACTGATCATTTTATCTTATGATGTCGGTATGTCGGTTTCTTATCCGGTCGGACAGCCTGGCTGTCCCGGGAGCGTAACACCGTGCGCCGGCTGTAATCCATAGTAAATAATTTTAAATTTATATAAATGGAGGAACTGTTATGAGAAAGACAACTCTTTTCCTGTTTACATTTTTAAGCATTTTTTTGCTTGTAACAAGCTCATCTTTTGCGACAATCAGGGCGACAGCCTTGCCAAAAGAAAATAATATTTCGACAGGTCAGCTAATTACGGTGCCCGTTGAGGTCGACCTTTCCGCTTTGCCTGATGCGCTTGGCAGCTACACAGCGTCATTAACATGGAATCCCGATGTGCTGCAATTCGTCAACTATAAACCGGGCACGTCCAAAAGTTTTTCGGCGCCGGTTGTCAATGTGAAAAAAGCAAAAACTGGCAAAATCATTTTTGCTGCGGCAAATCCACAAGGTGCTGAAGGCCGGGTAGAAATTCTCAACGTCGCTTTTAAGGTTATTGGAACAAAAGGCTCAAATGCTGCGCTTCGTTTGAACTTTACTGCAATGGCCGCGGCGCATTCTTTTGAAAGTCTTATGCCCTATCTGGAAGCAACAACGACGGCAGTACAAAACGGCCTCCGCATCGAAGAAATTCCGGCCAAGTTTGATCTTTTGCAAAACTATCCCAACCCGTTTAATCCTACGACATTGATTAAATATCAATTGCCAAAAGGAGAAAATGTAGAGATCAGTATTTATAATTCTGTTGGACAGGAAATTCAGCAGCTTGTTAACGAAAAAAAACCTGCCGGTAATTATTCTATTAGCTGGAACGGCACCGACAATAACGGTAAAATTGTTCCCGCAGGAATTTACATCTATAGGATGCGAGCCGGGGATTATGTGGCGATTAAGAAAATGCTGCTGGTAAAGTAAAATAGTATCATTTGCTTTTATTTAAAAGGCATGGGCTGTTGCAGTTCATGCCTTTTTGTTTTTATTTGTGAAAATAGTGAATCTTTATTTGATAG
Organism: Actinomycetota bacterium; assembly: GCA_011682565.1. Classification (GTDB taxonomy): domain Bacteria; phylum Zhuqueibacterota; class Zhuqueibacteria; order Residuimicrobiales; family Krinioviventaceae; genus Hydrothermomicrobium. Next base: position 3,049 of record JAACEJ010000525.1, read on the forward strand.
ATTACCGATTATTTTGTATATTTCCAAAAATTCGTTTTATACTGGTAATCTGGGAAATGAGCCGAAAGAAGAAAAAGTTTAAAATAAAACCGGTGAACAAGGCTCCGCAAAGTTCACCTGCTGCCAAAATTTTGCAGGGAAAGAATTTACTTTTCTATCAGGATGGAAAGAAATTCTTTTTTCAGGGGGACATAAAGGCTGCGCTCAGAGAATGGATGAAAATCCCAGGCCAAGCCAGACCAAACGATCTGGTTCCTTTTCTTGCCGAGGCATATTTCCGAAACAGCGTTTCTCTTTACCACGATGCCAATTTTCCCTCGGAAAATATATTAAGCACAATTATCTCTCAACTCTCCCAGGCTGTTTCCTTGCAGCCGCAAAAAGCAATTTATCATTTTCATCTTGGTTTGTCTTTTCAACACCTGAAGAATTTTAAAAAAGCTCGGGCGGCTTTTCGAAAAGCGGTCGA
>JAACEJ010000526.1 GCA_011682565.1 Actinomycetota bacterium
GGTGAAATTTACCCCATGGTTACAAACCAGGAATACAAGCGCGCATTCGACGGCAATATGGGACCTGTTGCCGGCGCACCGCTGGGCGGACTCATCGAAGCTGATCCGGGAGATGAATACGGCCTGGTTCGCGATCTGTTGCAGCCGTTGCTACCCTGGTTTAGGGAGACGAATTTTCATGGCCCTGTCCAGGTTACCGCCGCTTTTCGCGATGGCAAATGGTATGTTTTAGAGTACAATGTTCGTACCGGCGTTACTACCGGGCCTGCTTTGTGGCGTATGTTGCGAAATCCTATTGATGTAGTTTTGGCAGTTGCCAAAAACAAAAAGATCGACATGGAATTTAATCCCGATAAAGGCTACGGCTGTACACTCACGCTGGCCGGTTGGGGGTATCCTTACACCAGTGTTGTCGGTCCGTATCTTACCGTGCAATTGCAAGATGAACCAACGTGTGACATTTGGTGGAATGAAGTAACTGCCAGTGAGGAAGGAAAAATGTTTATGTCCGGCCATCGCATTGCGGATGTTATTTCTACTGCTGATTCGATGGAAGATGCTATCGCATTAGCTTATGAAAACATAAAAAAGATTTACTGCCTCAGCAGTTACTATCGCCTTGATATTGGTAAAAGCTTATGGCCTCCCGGTGCGGACTAGTGGAGCAATTCCTAATTAGCATTGCTCTACCAGTTAATGAATTACAAATCGCAGAATGCTGCTTACATCATGCTTATAATTTTAACGATTACCTTGGAAAATCTATAATCTTTTCCTAAATTGCAGGAGTTTTGTTGAAGCTTTTTTTCTCCGAATACAAATCGGATTATGCGAATTATATTTTCCCTTATGCCATCTGGGCTGTTCCGGAACCGAAGGAAAAGCCGTCGGACATTTTTGCGCGCGGGTTTTTGCCCAACTCTCGTTTTCTGGACCGATTCTATATGTGCCGACAGGTTCGGATCGATCTGGGAAAATTTGAACTTTCTTCCGAGAACAGGAGGATTTTAAGAAAAGGTAAAGCTTTTGAATATACTTTGGTTGATCGTGCGGATTTTAATTATACACCGGTGTGGAGGGCTTTTTGTAAAACCTATGCCGATAAAAAGTTTGGCGCCAATGTCATGAGCAATGACAGGCTATATGGTCTTTTCAGTGCTCCGATCGTTTCCCACGTCTTGCTTTTTCGTGACCAGGAAAAGGACAAAGATGTCGGTCTGGTTATGCTTTACCTGGAACCGGAGAAAATGGGTTTTTATTATTACTCTTTTTACGATCTGGATTATTTTAAGCAAAGTCTCGGTATGATCATGATGACGACTGCAGTAACTTTGTTGAAAGAAAGAAACTTTGAGCATATTTATTTGGGTTCGTGCTACAGCCGCAATGCAATGTACAAAACGCAGTTTGCCGGTGCAGAATTTTTTAATGGATTCCGCTGGTCTGATGATTTGCAGGAATTAAAGTTTCTAATCAATAGGGATGCCGGAGTAGTAGAGAAACATTTGCTTGAATCTGAGGACTTTATACAAAAATATTATCCTACCGGGATTGCAACGACCGAAAAGAAATCATTTTTTAATATTTCCATCGAATAACAAAAACGGAGATTTTTATGGCGTTAAAAGGTATTGATATTATTATTGTTTTGCTGTACATGGGAGGAATTGTCGGGATTGGAGTATATTTCAAAAAGTATATCACCTCGTCTGAAGATTTTTTTCTTGCCGGGAAAATGCTGCCGTTTTGGGCTATCGGCATGTCCATTGTTGTTTCGGATATCGGCGCCGTCGATTTTGTCGGCTTAACCGGCCAGGCCTATCGCTACGGTATAGTTGTCGGTAATATGGACTGGATCGGCTCCATACCTGCAATGATCCTGGCTGCTCTTGTTTTCATTCCTTATTATTGGCGGGCAGGGGTATTTACTATTCCAGAATATCTTGGAAGGCGATATAATACCGGCGTGCGTGCCATTCATGCCAGCATGTGGCTCATTGTAATGGCCTTCGGCCTCGGTGTAACACTTTGGGCGACAGGCGTGCTGTTAAGCGAATTGATGGGCTGGCCAATCATGATTTCCATTGTTATCACAGCCGTTGTCGTCGGTTTTTATACGATGATGGGCGGACTTTCGGCCGTGGTTATGAGCGACGTGGTGCAGTTGATCATCATGTTTGTCGGCGGCATTGCCATTCTTGTGCTTGGCCTTTGGCAGCTCGGCGGCTGGGAAGCGATGGTGCATAAAATACAGGGTCTGGGGCCTGAATATGCGCACCATTTCACGATGATCGTTTCGCCGAAAGAAAACACACCCTACCCGTGGACAGGTATTTTGTTCGGCCTGGCAATTGTCTTGGCACCGGCTTATTTCATTGCCAATCAAACCATCGTCCAACGATCCCTCGGTGCACGCAATGAATGGCATGCCAAAGCAAGCGTACTGTGGGGCGCTTTTCTCAAAATGTTTATTCCGGTGCTTTTCGTTTTTCCCGGACTTATTGCTCTTGCTCTTTACCCCGGCATTGCAGATGGCGACCGCGCTTTTCCGATCATGATTAAAAGACTTTTGCCCCCGGGAATGACAGGCTTACTTTTCGCGGCTTTTTTTTCAGGGCTCATGTCAACCATTGATTCGGCAGTGAATTCGACGGCAACAATCTGGACCAAAGACATTTATCAACGCTTTATAAAAAAGGATGCCTCGGATCGCCATCTTTTAATCATGGGACGTGTCTTTACCGTTGTCCTCATGGTTTTTGCCGTTGCTACAGCGCCGATCACAAGTTTGTTTCCCGGCATGTATGTTTATATGCAAACTTTACTTTCTTTCATCCAAGGCCCTTCACTTGCAATTCTCATCCTGGGGATGTTTTGGGCAAGAACAACACAATGGGGAGGGCTGACAGGCCTTGTCGGTGGATTTTTTATTTCAGCGGGTTTGTATATTTTTAAAAGCAGCTTATTTACTATTGAAGATCCATTTCTCTATATTTCATGGTGGAGTTTTCTTGGTTCCTTAATTCTTGCCGTTTCTGTAAGCCTTTTTACCCGCCCTTATCCCTTGGAAAAATTGCGCGGTCTGGTTTACGACATGGTTTTGAAAGATGAAAAGCTACAGACTGTCATTGAAAAAAATATTAGTGAGGAATAATCTTTATGCTTAATTTTGAGTTTTTAGCTAATTTGTCGGAAGGTTGGGCCCGTTTTCTCGTTATTATGGCCTATATCATTCCCTTGATTTTTGCTTTCACTCTTCCCAGAAAATATATCTATGAGGGAGCTGAAGATCAAAAATTGTGGCGGAATCTGAAATTATGGGTTCTCGTTATCGTTGCTATTATGGTTGCGGTTTATTTATATTTTTAATTGATTGAAATCATGAATAACTGTTGAGGTTAATAGATGCCTGATAAAGTGGAGCAAAAAGATCATACAACACGTGATCTGGATACTTTAATTCTCCTTGGAACTTTCCTTGCTGTTTTTGGAATGGCGGTCATGGTTGCTGTTTTTT
>JAACEJ010000527.1 GCA_011682565.1 Actinomycetota bacterium
ACGAGCGCACGCCGCCGGAAAAAATATTACAGCGTTCAAAAGATGCAAAAATTTTACTGACCAACAAAGTCGTACTGACGCGGGAAATTATAAACAGTCTGCCGCGACTCAAATATATCGGCGTTCTCGCAACCGGCTATAACGTTGTCGATATTGCGGCGGCAAGAGAGAAAAATATTCCGGTTACAAATGTGCCGGCATACAGCACCAATTCGGTTGCACAAATGGTATTTGCCCACTTGCTCAATCTAACCCAGCACGTAGCCCAACATGCAGCCACCGTTTCCGCAGGAAAATGGAGCGCTGCACAAGACTTTTGCTATTGGGACTATCCGCTCATCGAACTGGCGGATTTAACATTCGGCATTGTCGGTCTCGGCAGAATCGGCAGCGCGGTTGCCGCGATTGCCCACAATTTTAGTATGAAAGTCATTGCCAGTACAAAAAGTCATCCGGCGGACATACCGAAATACATTACCCTTGTGGACTTTGAAACCCTGCTGTGCACAAGCGATGTTGTCAGCCTTCATTGTCCGTTGACCGAAAAGACGCAGGGAATGATTAACGCCCAAACCCTCGGTCTGATGAGAAACAACGCGTTTTTAATTAACACCGGACGCGGCCCGCTCATCGTCGAGCAGGACCTCGCCGATGCTTTGAACAAAGGAAAAATTGCCGGTGCAGGTCTGGATGTTTTGTCCACCGAACCGCCGGACATAAACAATCCGCTAATGAAAGCAAAAAACTGCTTCATCACTCCGCACATTGCCTGGGCAACAAAATCGGCGAGAGCACGTTTGCTGAATGTTGTCATTGAAAATGTTCGGGCTTTTTTAAATGGAAAACCACAAAATGTCATCAACTAATCGTCTTTCTCATTCGGATTTACTGGAATTGAAGCGTTGGAATACACCGACGATTTTTAACGGATGGGAGCAGATCACCAGCCACGACATTGCCGGCGAGGGTATCAATCCGGAAGAAACACACGATTATATGCCGCAGATGGGGCCGATGATCGGATACGCGGTAACCGTCATTATTCAGCCCGGCAATCAAAAACATCGACAGAATAATCCAAACGCCTGGAGCGAATACAGAAAATATGTTGCGTCCGTTCCCGGACCGAAGATCGTCGTCGTCCGGGATTTGGACAAACCCCAGTTTGTGGGATCATTTTGGGGCGAAGTGAATGCCAACATTCACAAAGCGCTGGGGTGTGTCGGTACAATCACCGACGGCGCCATACGAGATATGGACGAAATGACCAACGCAGGTTTCAAAGCGCTTGCAAGCCGCTTGTGCGTCGGACACGCCTATTCGCATCCGATTGAATGGAATTGCGAGGTTGCGGTTTTCGGACAAAAGATCAAGCCGGGCCAACTCATACATGCGGATAAGCACGGCTTTTTGGCCATTCCGCAAGAGGACGAACAAAACCTGCTCGAAGCCTCCAGGTTCATGGACGCAAATGAATGCAAAACGATCATTGCCGCAGCACGGAACAGCAGCGGCAAAACAAAGGACGAAATATTAAAAGCCCTGGAAGATGCGTCCGTGGAATTTGATAAAAACGCTATGAACCATTTTGGGAAAAAAGGGGAATGGTGAGAACCGGATAACAGAAAAAGAATGGAGAGCAAAAGGAAGCAGTTTGCTTTCAAATGACAACTAAATCCGTACCCTTACCTGCCCTTAAAAGCGTCGGTTCATCATCCGACAGATCAATAATCGTTGAAGGTTCAATTCCGCCGACTCCGGCATCCAGAAATAAATCCACATTGTGATAAAACAATTCTTCAATTTCATCCGGATCATTGAGATAGGGTTTATCAGGCAAAGTCAGGCTTGTGCTTATAATCGGACTACCGAATGCACGCAACAAATCATTGCAAATTTTATTATCCGGCACCCGAATTCCCACCGTCTTTCTTTTTTCCAGCAAAATTTTGGGTACCAGGCGCGAGGCTTCCAAAATAAATGTAAAGGGGCCGGGCAAGAGAGAGCGCATGATTTTATAAGCCGGTGTGGAAACATGCGCAAATTGTGCAATATTCTTTAAATCGGAGCAAATAAAACTCAGGCGCATTTTCTTCTTTGCCCCTTTTATCTGGTAAATCCGCTCGACTGCTTTTTTGTTGAGCAAATTGCATCCCAGCCCATAAACCGTGTCGGTTGGATAAACGATTAATCCACCCTCGTTCAAAACTTCCACGGTATGTCGGATATACTTGCCCTGCGGATTTTGCGGATGTACTTGCAATCGGATCATTTACAACACCTGATTTTAATTTTTAAAAACTTAAAAATAGCAGTTAAACAGGACATTTGCAAGTTTTTTTATATGGAATATGTAACACCTTCCTTATCGATGACTTGACAGTTAATCTTTTTTGCGAAAAATCATAATCATAAACAAGAAAAGGAGCAAAAATGGCTTTCCTCAGAGAAAAAGACATCATAGATTTGAAAAAGCGATTTGAATCGCTGAATAAACCGGTACGGCTTATTAATTTCACCCAGGAAATTGAATGCCGGTATTGCCGCGAAACACGAATGCTACTGCAGGAAGTCGCGGACATTTCCGACAAAATCACCCTGGAGGTTTACGACTTTCAACTGGACAAAAAAGTTTCGGATCAATTTGCAATTGACAAAATTCCGGCCTCGGTTGTTATGGCAGATGAGGATGTCGGCATTCGTTTCTATGGCATTCCCAGCGGCTATGAATTTGCATCCCTGCTGAAGGCCATTGAAATCGTCTCCAGCGACAAATCGCCGTTAAAGGGCGACACACTCGACAAGATCAAAGCTATCAAAAAGGATGTGCACATTCAGGTGTTCGTTACCCCGACTTGTCCTTACTGTCCGGCCGCCGTTGTAACCGGACACGCCTTGGCACACGCCGGCAAAAAAATCAGAACGGATATGATCGAAGTCACCGAGTTCCCCCACATCGCGAACCGCTACGCCGTGATGGGCGTGCCGCGCGTAGTGATCAATGAAGACACCGTTTTCGAAGGAGCACTTCCCGAACCGGCATACGTCGATAAAATCTTTGAAGCGCTGAGCAAAAGCGATTGAATAGCGTTGACGTTTTTATTGAGCGTTTATTTTGTGACAAATTCGTAAAGTCGAAAAGCATGTCATCGCGAGCAGCGGAGCAACAAACAGGTAAAACACAGTGAACATTTCCAACAAGATTCCACCCTGAATGACATCGCTGAGGGGTAAACCCGGGTGTCATTCAGTTTATCAAACCTCCAAAGGTTTGGTAAACGTTGAAAAGGAGAGTCAGATATCACATTTTCCCCCAAAAAACCCCTTGCTTTTCTCCCGACAAATCGTTTTATTAAACGCAGAAACGGGCGGCCCTGTTATACTTGTTACGGATTAGTTTGTAACATGACTTTTTGGGTCATGTCATTGCGAGCGAAACGAAGTGGAGCGAAGCAATCTCATGCTTAACAGGCAGTTATGAGATTGCTTCGTCGTTCGTTCCTCACTCCTC
>JAACEJ010000053.1 GCA_011682565.1 Actinomycetota bacterium
GTTTGAATAAACATACATCGGTTGCATTGATTTTATTTTCAGAAAAACATAATTTTCAAATAAAGAGCCAATGTCACGAAAACCTGTAAAATGGACTCTTATTCCCAAGTCGGCGGCGTATAATTTATTAGGTGACAAAACTCTTTCTGTCGTTTTGCCATGCCGCTGAATGCTATGGATGAGAAATGTTTCACGAAACATATCAAGATAACGATTTGCAGTATCCGGCGTGATATGGAATATTTTGGCTAACTTGTTAATGCTCACTCGTTTCCCTGCACGTTCCATTAATAATAAAAAGAAATCCTTTAACAGTTGCGCATCACGAACATGGTGCGTGACAACAATATCTTTCATAATAATGTCGTCAACTAATTCCTGGAGATAAAACTGCTCACCACGCAAAACATATTCCGGCATACCGCCTGTTTTCATAAAGTCAGTAAAGTATTCATCCTGGAGATGGGAATCCCTTTTTGAAATTTTAATATTTTTAAATGAACAAAATTCCTGAAAATCGAGCGGTAGCACTTCCACAACTACATTCCGTCCCGTCAAGTAAGGTTTTCCTGCTCTTACAAACGAAGCACTCGATGAGGAAGCAAATATTTTAACATTTTGTGAATCAATTAAATTTTTCAGTTCAAGTTCGTAATTTTTTCTGTAACTTACTTCATCAAAAAACAAAACAATGAATTGATCAACCTTTAGTCGCATTATCTTTCGAAATTCTTCGACAAGTTCGCTAATTGAATGGTGAAGAATTTGATAATCATCAAGAGAAATGTAAAAGATATGGCGTGGCTGATATTTTTTTGTCTTGATAAATTGATGAATAAGCATTTTCATCAATGTTGTTTTGCCGACACGTCGTAGACCTGTTATGAAAACAACAGAAGGTGATTCTGCATGAGATTCTATTTGCCGAAGGATTGAATGGCGGCTTTTAAATTTGCTCGTTTCATCTATATCTTCCCACCATGGATTATAGCGATAAAATAGTTGTGATAATTCCATAATCTGATTTCCCAAGTTATCTCGTAGCTATTCAGACATGGCTCATCATTCCGGCTGTAGTGGAACGGAACGCGACCGAAGGAAGTGCCCGTGGTACCGGAATCTCCAAATTTAACAAGGAGATTCCGGTATCCTCTTATCGTCGGAACCGGAATGATAAAAGTACGCGTTGCAGCAAAATGCATGGCTGAATAATTACCTTATTTCTATATGATATTATCGTATAGCTCGCACTTAAACTATACGATAGTATCGTATAGTTTAGAGCAATATTATACGATACCATCGTATAGTTTTGCCTGAAATTATACAACAAATTCTAATAAATACCAAGAAAAATTTTTAAAATTTTATCTCGAAAAGATCAAAGGCATTACTCAAACTGCTCAAAAAATTCCTGCACCCGCTTTTCTTCCCCGGCAGGACGTTTCGTGATTTGTCCTTCCCCGATGAACACGAGAAAGCTTACCAATAATTCCATGCCGGTGTATAACGGGAAAGACGTGGCAAATCCTGTCAGCGGTGTCCAGGCGAATCTGAAAAAGACAAACGTGAGCATACCAAACAGCCAGGATAAAATGGCTCCCCGCCAAGTCGGTTTCTTCAGAATCATGCCGAGCAACAGGGGCAGCGAAATCGGCCCCAAGATCGCAGCGAACCACTGAATCATGGTATTGAATGCCCCATGCATTTTGATCGTAAGCAGGGCTGCTCCGATAGTGAGGCTACCTAAAACAACAGTTGCCAACATGCCCACGCGGAGCAAAAGCTGGTCGTTGGCGTTTTTATTAAACGTCCGCTGATAAATATCTTTGGTAAACACAGCGGCAAGAGCATTGAGATCGGAATCGATCATTGACATGGTGGCGGCGAACATGGAGGCGATGAACAGACCAAGCAGACCCGGGGAAATTGAAGGCAATATTTTTTCCGCTACGAGCACATAAGCATGCTCGGGGTTTTCAATATTTCCCACAAGTGTGTGCGCCGCCCACATGGGAATGACGACAGCCAGCGGGTAAACCAAAAAGTGCGCCGGAGAGCAGTGCGGCCTTGCGCGCTTGTTTTGGCTTGCCGATGCTGTAAAACCGCTGCGCCAGCCCCCACGAACCGCCATTGTAGCTTAAAAGGGTAACGAAAAAATAGACAAAAATAAAAGCCGGTGTAATTTCCGGGCTGAATGGTTTTCGCTACCAAGCCGGCATTTGTGCTAAAAGTCCGCCAAAGCCACCGACCGCTTTCAAAACCAAGGGAACAAGAAACAGCGTAATTGCAAATTGAACGAAAAAACTGCGCAAAGTCGGCGAGCATGGTTGCCCAAAGACCACCGAAAAAAAGATAAGCAATGGTGACAATGCCGCAGGCAACGATCACCTCTTGCAGCGGCCAACCGGTTGCGACATGAACGATGATGGCTAAAGACTAAAGCTTTACACCCTCGTCTATGAATTTAATGCCGATGCCGCCCCAGGCAAAAACCTGACGGGTGAGATTGTTGTAACGTTGTTCGAGAAACTGAATGGGAGTGAGTATTTTCATTTTCGACCAGCGCGGCGCCCAAACATAAGCACCGATCATCATAGCCGCAAAAATAGGCGGGCCGTAAAAGACATACGCGGAAAGACCACTGCCATAAGCTATTGTGCCCATGCCGACAAAAACAAAAGCACTGTAACCAGACATGTGATGAAAAATCGCGGCAATCCACCACGGCACTTTTTTTCCGCCGGCAAAGTAATCATCGGCATTTTTGACCTTAAGCTTGGCGATATAGCCCAAAAAAGCAACGAGCACGCCATAAATTATAACGACGAGATAATCAATTAATGTCAGCATTTCACCTTCCGGGTTTTATGGCATATAAACCAATTGCCTGTGTTTGGAATATTAATTTAGTACAACCTTTTCCCCTGTTTTCGATGATTCGTAGATCGCCAGGATCAATTGCAACGACCTCCTCGCTTCAGCGCCATTGACGATGGGTTCACGTTTTTCACGAATAGCAGATACAATATCTTCAAATTCACGTACAAACGGCGTTACGTCTATGGACATGGGGTCGGCGGCTCCGGCTGCTTCTATCTGGCCGGCTTTGAACGGCTCCTCGCCCTGGACATGAAGAAACGCCAGTTTCTCACCCTCAATGCAAATGGTGCCTTTGGTACCGTGAATTTCCAGGCGCGCCGGCAGCCCGGGATAAATTGCCGTGGAAGCCTGAATGACGCCGAATGCGCCGCTGACAAATTCAACTATGGCCACGCCGATGTCTTCGACTTTTATTTCCGGATGAGCAACATTTTTTGTTTTGGCATAGACACTTTTAACCGGGCCCATAACGGAAAGCAGCATATCGATAAAATGAATGCCCTGGTTAATAAAAGGGCCGCCGCCATCCAGTTCATAAGTCCCACGCCAGGCGCCGCTGGCATAATATTCTTTTGAGCGAAACCATTTAATGTAAGCATCACCTTCAATGAGGTCGCCCATTTTGCCATCGCGGACATATTGATGCAGCTTTTGTACCGGTTCCATAAAACGGTACTGACTGACGACGCCGAGCGTCACTTTTGCATCCCGACAGGCACTGATCAGTGCATCCGCCTTTTCCAGCGTTACATCGATCGGTTTTTCAACAAGGATATGTTTCCCTGCTTTAGCACCGACAATGCCCAGTTCCGCATGTGCTCCGGAAGGAACGACAATATCCAGGACGTCAATTTCAGGATTACTGAGAATAGCGTCTAAATTTTGCGCACATTCCAGTCCAAATTTCTGTGCAAACTCGCGACATTTTTCCGCGGGCTGGCTAAAAACGACACGAACCTGCGCACCGTTAATTTGTTTCCACGCATTGACATGATGCGGCGCAACGGCCCCGCTGCCGACAAGAGCAATATTCAATTTTTCCGGCATTTTTTCTCCCGATTCATTTTATTTTTAAAATTGATTATGATGGAAAACATCATCCAGTCGCCGCTTGGGTACATGCAGCACACCGGATTCATCTTTATAGTATTCTAGCGAATCACGCATCGGCTCGGCCACCGGCTGTTCGTTGGGGTATCCCATGGCAATGACGGAATCGATTCGATAGTTTTGAGAAATTTTTAAAATTCTGCTGACAGCATCCGCATTTACCGATGCAATCCAGCAACTTCCGATACCCTCCGAAAGCGCTGCAAGAATCATGTTCTCTCCTGCGGCGCCAACATCGTGTCCGGCCCAGTTGCCGGCAATATCGGTGTTCACGAGGATGACAATGAATGCTGTTGGTTCCTGGCCTTTCGGCGGCCTCCCCTCATCGTTGGGCAAGTACCCGGCCCATCGTGTATTGACAAAAATTTGCGGCAACAGGTCTTCGTCATCCACCAGGATAAACTCCAGCGGCTGGAGATTAGATGCCGACGGGGCTATTCTCCCCGTATCCACAATGGCTGTGAGAAGATCAACAGATATTTTTTCCTGTCGGAATCGGCGAATTGTGCGCCGTTTCTGGATGAGTTCAAAAACAGTCATTCTTTTCCTCCGGTTAACAAGGAATCAAAAACAGGGTCTTGAGAATTTGAATAATTTAAAGAGTTGTGTCTAAAATCCAAGCAAAAATATTTTTCTTTTTTGTAATCAAAAATCATTATATATTTAAGAAAACGGAAAATGTAGCCGGAAGGCCGGATAACGAAGGACGGAGGGTAAGACCAGATTTAAAACCCCTATTATTTTTCGCTTTTCATTTTTCATTTAATTTGGAGCCATTGATGAAACGGAAACTATTGTTCCACATGGTATTTTTTGCCGCCTTGATTACTTTGATTTCATGTTCTCAAAATTCGCCAACACTTTTCGATTCCTCGGTACAAATTGTAGTCGATGCAGGCCCATTTTCTTCACCCGCTGAGGCCGCTGTCGGCGAACACTCGATCGACTGGAGCGGCGATGATTTCACTGCAATGAATGCGTGCACGGAAAGCTTTGCGGCCCGGGAACTGAAAAGCTTTTTAAGCCAACTTGCGCCGGAGACTGGCGCAAAAAAAGATCGATTTGAAACCGTTTCTCTGTCTGCAAATTTGCCGGACAAGGCAATTATTCTTGCCGATTTATCACAGCCGAACAAAGAAATCGCAACCCTTATCACAAAGAAAAAATTGAAGCAAAAACTGCAAAATGCCGGAAGCTTTGCTATTGTTCCGCAAAAGCAACAACTGTTTATCATCGGCCATGATCGCGTGGGCACATTGTACGGTGTTTATCATTTTCTTGAAAGCCTGGGCGTGCGCTGGTACGATCCTGAAGTGAAGGGAACGATTATTCCCCAAAATGCAGTGCTGCAATTTCCTGCCAAAACAATTATCGAACAGCCCGGTTATTATACCCGCGGCTTTTGGGCGTGGGAAGATCGCGGCAATAAAGATTTTTACCTATGGATGGCACGCAACCGAATGAATTTCTGGACCATTGCCGAACCGGATCGCGCTTTTCTGAAAAAGCTGGGCATTCAACTCACAGTCGGCGGACATCTCCATTTCGATCGTTTTTTGAATCCGGACAGCACTTTTCCGTTCAACGATCCGCGTTTCAAAGGTGATGAAAATTTTCCCGACGATCCTTACGCCAGTGATTCAAAAGAATATCGCGGCGATACAAATCACGACGGCAGGCTGACCTATTTTGAAGCGCATCCGGAATGGTATGGTCTGGTTAAAGGAAAGCGGCGGCGTACGTTCAAGGGCGATTTCAGCACCAATATTTGCACGTCAAACCACGACGTTGTCGCGGAACTATGCCGCAAGCTTGTCGACGAACTGGCGACCGGCGAATGGCGCGACGCGAATACGCTGAATTTCTGGCCCATCGACGGCGGCGACTGGTGCGAATGTGAGAATTGTCAAAAGCTCGGCACACCCACAGACCGGCTGCTTCTCCTCGTCCATCAGGTGCGCACGGCCATTGCAGAAGCGATGAAAACAGGTAAGCTCAACCGCAATGTACAAGTCATTTTCCCTATTTACAACGAAACCCTTGTGCCGCCAACCCACCCCTTGCCGGAAAATTTTGACTATAGCAATTGTATCGGCACCATCTTTCCCATCCGCCGCTGCTATGTGCATTTTCTTGACGACAGCACTTGCACCGAGTTCAACACCGGTATCTGGAAGGATTTTCTGGCATGGGTAAAAACCGAGCCGCAATATTACAAAGGCGAATTTTTCATGGGCGAATATTATAATGTTTCCCGCATCAAAAGTCTGCCGGTGTTGTACATGAAAATTATGTCCCATGATATTCCACTTTACTATGATTACGGCGTGCGCCACTGTCATTACATGCACGTTTATACGCGACTGTGGGGAATGAAACGGATTAACAATTATCTCTTTGCCAAATTACTGTGGAAGCCACATGCCGACACCAAACAAATTTTGGCCGAGTATTTCAATCTTTTTTACGGCTCTGCCGCTCAACAAATGGCGCATCTTTATGAACGACAGGAATACGCCATGTCCAGCGTAAAACAGTGGAAACATACCAAACCACTCACAGACCGGATAAATAATGATCTGACGCCTCTTTTTAATTTGCAGCACCTACGGCTCAAAGAATATCATCCACCTGAAAATGACGGAGTTGATCTGGAAGAAAGCGTCATTGCTTTGCAGGAATGCCGGCAGATCATGGATAAACTCCTTGCCAAAGACTGGCCCGAAACCATGCGGGCACGGCTGGCAATCGACGATGAAAATCTTCGCTACGGCGAAAATACGGTTAACTTTTATTATTTTGTAGCGCAGGCCATTATGGCAAAACGATCCGGGAATTTGCAGCAAGCGCGGAAATTTTACAAAAAAAGCATCCCTTATGCTCGCGGCTTAAAAGAAGAGACAAAAATTGTACAGACAGCATCTTCACATGCTAACGCCAAAGACGGGCTTGAGGCGTCACGAATAGAACCGACATATAGGAAGCTGGGAAGGAAATTGGGAATTCAGTTAAATTTTTAAAAATAAATTGCAATTCAAATTGTATTTTATATATTTTGTGTCAGCATAGATGAGAATCTTAATTTTTACAGAGGAGAGCGTAACGTGGCAAAAATACAAAAAACCATTACCCCGGTCGATGGATCGGTTTATGTTGAAAGAGAACTGGCAAGTGAAACGGAAATAAATTCGACGCTGGAAAAAGCAGTCCGGGCGCAAGCGGAATGGAAGCATATTCCCATAGAAGAACGGGCGGCGCTGTGCAGCAAAGCAGTCGACGCCTTTGTGGCCAAGAAAACGGACATTGCACAAGAACTGACCTGGCAAATGGGCAGGCCGGTCAAATATTCCCCGGGCGAAGTCGGCGGATTCGAGGAGCGCTCGCGTTACATGATCAAAATTGCTGCAAAAAAATTGGCTGATATTAAAGTTGAGCCGAAGGAAGGTTTCACCCGCTTTATCCGCCGTGAGCCGCTTGGCGTTGTTTTTACGGTGGCGCCGTGGAACTATCCGTATTTAACGGCGGTCAATTCCGTCATGCCGGCAATTATGGTAGGTAACGCCGTCATTTTGAAACATTCTTCGCAAACCCCCTTGTGCGCAGAACGGTTCGACGAAGCATTCAAAGCGGCCGGACTGCCAGAGGGTGTTTTTCAATTTCTGCATCTCGATCATGAATCTGTCGCACGAGTCATAAAATCGCCGCAGACAAATTTTGTTGCTTTCACCGGTTCGGTTCCCGGCGGAAAATCCATTGAGGAATCGGCGGTCGGACGTTTCATCGGTGTTGGACTGGAACTGGGCGGCAAAGACCCGGCCTATGTTCGCCCGGACGTCAATTTAGATCACGCAGTAGAAAACCTCGTGGACGGTGCTTTTTTCAATTCCGGCCAATCCTGCTGCGGCATCGAACGAATTTACGTTCACGCGAATGTTTACGATAAATTTGTCAAAAATTTTATTGATTTGGTTTCTCAGTACAAACTGGGCAATCCGTTGGATGAAGAAACAACGCTCGGCCCCATGGTCCGTACCAGTGCGGCGGAATACATGCGCAAACAAATCGCCGATGCAATCAGGGACGGTGCTGAAACGAAAATCGATCCCAAACTTTTTCCTGCGGACAAAGAAGGTACACCGTACCTCGCCCCGCAGGTTTTGCTCAACGTCAATCATTCCATGTCCGTTATGAGCGACGAAAGTTTCGGCCCGGTGATCGGCATTATGAAAGTGCAGTCCGATGAAGAAGCCGTCCAATTGATGAACGACAGCGAGTTCGGTCTCACCGCTTCCATCTGGACGACGGATGAAGACGAGGCCGTTAAAGTGGGTGATCGTGTTGAGACAGGAACCTGGTTCATGAATCGCTGCGATTATCTTGATCCTGCCCTGGCATGGACAGGCGTCAAAAACTCCGGTCGGGGATGCACCCTTTCCGAAGTCGGCTATGAACATCTCACTCGACCAAAATCTTATCATTTGCGAACGTCGGTGTAAACGAATACGAAATGGCGTCAAGATACACTTAAACATTGACACTCCGGCGAATGTCGGAGTGTCAGGATTTTATTTCTATTTTTGTAATATTTCACCACATCTACTACTCCTTCTTTTGATCTCAGAACAAGGATTAACGATTTTTAAAAACAGAGGGAATGTATTGGCTAAACTTAAGAATCTCATGATCTCCGTCTCCGGCGTGCGCGGTATTGTCGGGGAAGGACTAACGCCCGAAGTCGCTCTGAAATTTGCCCAGGCGTACGGCAGCGAATACGGCCCGGGCAAAGTTGTCGTTGGCCGCGATTCGCGCGTAACCGGAGAAATGGTCAAGCACGCTGTTTGGGCCGGATTGCAGTCGGTGGGCTGCGATGTCGTCGATATCGGCATTGCGCCCACGCCGACAACAGAACTTGTTACCGAAAAAAGTGGTCACGCCGGGGGGATTATTATCACCGCCAGCCATAATCCCAAAGAGTGGAACGCGCTAAAACTGTTGGCGCCGGACGGATTGTTTTTGACGGCTGAGCAGGGAGAGAACATTCTAAAGCGCATCAATAATGATGATTTCAATTTTTGCCAATGGAATGCAATCGGCAAAATTCTGAAATACGACACATCCATCAGCGAACATATCGATGCAATTCTGGCATTGGATTTAATTGATCCGCAAAAGATTAAAGATAAAAAATTCAAGATCGTGGCCGATTGCGTCAACGGCGCAGGCGGAACAATTCTGCCGCAATTTTTCGAAGCATTAGGCTGCAATGTGATTTTCCTGAATCGCGAGCCGAACGGTTTGTTCCCACGAAGCCCGGAACCCGTACCGGAGAATCTCGGCCAACTTGCTGCTGCAGTCAAAGAGCATGGCGCCGATCTTGGCATTGCCGTTGATCCCGATGTAGACAGACTGGCTCTGGTTTCCGAAAAAGGGAAACCTTTAGGAGAAGAATACACCCTGGCGTTAACCACATATTTCGTTTTATCCAAAACGCCGGGCGATGTTGTCGTCAACGCATCCACAACGCGGGCGATCGACGATATCGCCGCCGGGTTCGGCAGCGTTGTCCATCGTACAAAAGTAGGCGAAATTCACGTTGCCGATCAGGCGCGCAAGATCGATGCAGTCATGGCCGGCGAGGGCAACGGCGGCGTCATTTATCCCAAACTACACCTGGGCCGGGATGCACCGATGGGAATCGCTCTCGTCCTGCAACTGCTTGCCGAGGATGGAAAAACAATCTCTGAAATCCATGCCGCTCTGCCGCAATACGCCATGGTTAAAGACAAGGTCGCTCTTGCATTTGACGCGGATGCAAAAGGCGCTGTTGCCAAGCTGGAGACCATGCACCCGAATGACGACATCGATACGACCGACGGCGTCAAGTTTTTGTACGAAAAATCCTGGGTGCACATTCGCGCTTCCAACACGGAGCCGATCATCCGGGTTATGGCCGAAGCGCCGACACGTGAACAGGCGCAAAGCCTGGTAACGCAGTTTAAAAACGAAATTGCAGGCATACAAGATGAATGAAAATGAAATTCGGGAAATTATCAACAAAGTAACACAGGAGCTTTCGGAAAAATCAGAAAAGGCAAAGCACGGGTTGCAAACCACTGCCTCCTTTGCCCGCCACAAAATACCTGAAAGCAAATCCGAATTGGCCGGGATGATTGATCATACTCTCCTCAAACCGGAGGCGACGGAGGAGCAAATCGTTCAGCTTTGTGCAGAAGCGAGGGAACATCAGTTCGCATCCGTTTGCGTCAATCCCGTTTGGGCGGCACTCTGCTCGCAAGAGTTGCACGGAACCAATGTCATGGTTTGTTCCGTCACAGGATTTCCCCTGGGCGCGAACACGACGCACATGAAAAGTCGGGAAACAGCCGGGGCGGTTGCCGATGGCGCGGATGAAATCGATATGGTGATCCATGTCGGCAAACTGAAAGCCGGTGATCTGCATTCTGTTCACACCGATATACACGAGGTTGTACGGGCGGCGGATGGTCGGCATGTCAAAGTGATCATCGAAACATGCCTGCTTACGGATGAAGAAAAAGTCATTGCCTGCGCCGTAGCAAAACTGGCGGGTGCACATTTTGTAAAAACCTCAACAGGTTTCAACAAAGCGGGCGCAACAATAAAAGATGTTGATTTAATGCGAAAGGTTGTCGGCAATGAAATGGGAGTAAAGGCAGCCGGAGGCATTCGCGATTATGAAAAGGCAATGGAGATGATCCGTGCCGGGGCAAATCGCATCGGCGCCAGTGCCAGCGTGTCGATTGTCGGGAGTTGATCGCTTTCAAGAAAATTGGAGCATTTCGCTTCACCCCAGCCGGAAGGACAAATCAGACAAAATCGTTTGTTGTTCAAATATTAAAGAGAACGTCGTAAAAAATCTCAAAATGTCATTGCGAGCGAAGCGAAGCAATCCGGCTGTCGGTTAAGGTGCAGTTTTTTAAAGATCCCTTCCCC
>JAACEJ010000054.1 GCA_011682565.1 Actinomycetota bacterium
CGCCGGATATGGCTACATCGTCGCGCAGCCAGCGAAACGTAGACGTTCCTTCCAAATCACCATCAGCATCATTATAAGTATAATTTCCGGTGAGTACCTGCCCGACTTCGGCGGTACCTGTGATATTTACATCCGTGGCTGTTGGAGCTGTGTTGGCAGACGGAACGGTTACTGAACCATCATTAACTGTCAAATTAGGTAGCAAATCAATAAATGTAACAGCAGCAGCCATTGCCGAATATTCCAAATTCAGAGTTGATGTTCCCGCCGCAATTGCTTTTAGTTGCACATTTATTGTATTAATTACACCTGTGCCGCCACTTGACTGAGCATCACTAAAATTTAGAACACCACTTGATACATTTCCTTCGTTCACAGTAGGGTTGTTGAAAGGCGATGTGGTTCCGCCCGTATAGCCCACATATTCCAGAATTGCCGAATCCCAAGTCAATGAAGCGGAATAACTTCCCAATTTTTCAGAAGATTGGGTCATGTCCACATTAACAGCAACTGAGATCTGCTCATTGATGTTCGGAGTCGAGTTGTCGGGAACTGCTTCAGCAGTAATAGCCTGCGCCTGTGCAGCGACGCTTCCTCCAAAAAGAATGCCCAGGAAAAGCATTAAAATCAAAAGCAGCGAATAATTTGAAGAATAGTTGAATATTTTCATATTTCCCTCCATAGAAGTGCCATAGATGAGCTAGTAATTCTGTTATTGATTATTTGTTTTTTATAATAATTCAATTATTTGGACCCCTGATTTGAGGATATCTACAGCGGAGGAGTAGAAATCGGCTAGACAGATGGAGTAATCGGCTTGGAAATAAATACCGTCTAAAAACAGTAGTTGAGACGCTCACGCTTGTAGTCCTGGTCTGTAGTGGTCTTCAACACGAAATTTAGGCAGGCTCTTTCGTTTATTATTTTAAAAAGAACCATTTTCAAAAATGACTATTTAAAGATAACCATAATATTAGCGAATGTAGTGACATACCTCTCTTTTTGCGGAAAATTATTTTTACTTTTTTACATTTTCCCTGTATTCTATCTGTTTTAATTTATCAATATTTTTATTAACTTCCAACAAATATTGTACTATTCACAAAAATAAAAGTCCTGATATGAAAAAAAATACTGAAATAATAGCTCCGGCAGGTTCGTGGGAATCTTTAAACGCAGCAATCAAAGCCGGAGCAGACTCGATCTATTTTGGTATTGATAAACTAAACATGCGGGCACGTGCGGCAAAACCTTTTTATATGTCCGATCTGAAAGAAATATCCAAAATTTGCAAACAGAATCGAATCAAATGCTACCTTGCATTAAATACAATTATTTACGACGATGAGATGGATTTAATGCGCACTATTTGCGATGCCGCCCGGGAAGCTAATGTTTCCGCCATTATTGCCACGGATATTTCGACTATTTTGTATGCCCGCCAAATTGGACTTTTGGTACATATTTCCACGCAAGCGAATATTTCCAATCTGGAATCCGTACGTTTTTATTCTCAATTTTCCGACGTCCTGGTTTTGGCCCGCGAATTGACACTGCCGCAAATTGCATACATTTGTGATGAAATAATAAAACAGGATATCCGTGGGCCGAGCGGAGAATTGGTGCAAATTGAACTTTTCGTGCACGGCGCCCTCTGTGTTTCCATTGCCGGAAAATGTTATATGAGTTTAGCGCTGACGAACCATTCTGCAAACCGAGGTGATTGTTTGCAAAATTGCCGCCGGAGTTATCGTGTTATTGATGATACTACAGAAAATGAATTGAAAATCGATAATCGTTATGTCATGTCCCCAAAGGATTTGTGCACAATTGACTTTTTGGATCAACTGCTCGAGGCTGGCCCGACAATGCTTAAAATCGAAGGACGCGGTCGCTCCTCAGATTATGTATTCAAGGTAACCCAAGCGTATCGAAAAGCAATCGACAGTTACATGCAGGGAAATTTTACCAGGGAAAAAAGCCAAGATTGGAAAAAGGATTTACAAAGTGTCTTTAATCGCGGATTTTGGGAGGGTGGCTATTATCTTGGGAAGAAGCTGGGAGAATGGAGCGGTGCTTATGGCTCGTGTGCCACGAAACAAAAAAAATATGTCGGTTTTGTAAAGAACTATTTTTCCCGCCCAAAAATTGTACAAATTATGATTGAAAATGAACCGCTCCAAATTGGCGATCAAATCATGGCAACCGGGCCAACAACCGGCTATGCTGAAACAGACGTTAAAAGTATTTACATTAATGAAAAGTCTGCAAAAGGTGCCACCAAAGGCGATGATGTAACAATTCCATTTCCTGAGAAATTACGCAGGAATGATAAAATATACATTATCCGGGATCGGACGCACTGGCAAAAATAACAAGCAGTAGATAAAATTCTATCAATCCCAACTCAACCCATCTTGAGCAATTCTTTTGCATTCTTAATTTGCTTCCTTACAGATGCAGGCCCTGTACCGCCATACAAATTTCTCCTTTCCAGCGATTTTACAGGGTCAAAAAGTTCATACAAATCGGCCTCAAACAATCCCGAACTCGATTGATAGTCATTGAGAGACAATTCTGTTAAAGAAGCTTCGCGTGCTTCGGCCATCGCAACAATTTTTCCGACAATAGCATGTGATTTTCGAAACGGTATTCCTTTCCGCACTAAATAATCCGCAAGGTCCGTTGCATAAAGCGCCGGATCAAGAGAAGCAAGCATCTTCTCATCGTTAATCCTGATAGTTTTAATAACTCCCGTAGTAATCCGCACGGATTGCCAAGTCTGTTCAACAGAATCAAATAAAGGTTCTTTGTCCTCCTGCAAATCCCGAACATAAGCCGTAGGAATTCCCTTCATCAGTGTCAGTCCGGCCACGTGATTGCCGATAACCCGTGCCGTCTTACCGCGCAAAAGCTCCAGTGAATCCGGATTTTTCTTTTGCGGCATCATGCTGCTTCCGGTAGCATAAAGCTCGTCAATTTCAAGATAGCGAAAAGGTTCGGATGACCAAATGATAAAATCTTCCGCCAGGCGGCTCAAGTGCAGCATCACCTGGGCGCAGTCGTGATGGACATCGTTGACGAAATCACGATCAGCCGTCGCGTCATAGCTGTTTTCCAGAGGCGCGTCGAATCCGAGCCGTTTCGCTAAATCATGTCTGTCGATCGCAAAAGCAGCGCCGGCAATGGCGCCGCTGCCAAGCGGACATTTATTCAAACAAGAAACTGTTTGCTCATGCCGTTTTCTGTCACGCTGCATCTGATAAAAAAAGGATAACAAGTAATGTGCCAGAGAAATGGGCTGAGCCTGGCGCAGGTGTGTTTGTCCCGGCAGCACAGTCGTGATATTTTTCTCAGCCAAATCGAGAAAAGCGGATTGCAAATCCAAAAGTGCCTGTCCGAACTCGGCGCCTTTTTCCCGAAGGTAAATTCGCAAATCCGTTACAACCTGATCATTACGGCTGCGGCCGGTATGTATTTTGGCTCCAACATCCCCAAGCCGTTCCGTGAGCCATCGCTCATTAGCAGAGTGAATGTCTTCATCCGACTTTGCAAATGATAATTTTCCGGCATGGTATTCAGCTTGAATTTGCTGCAAAGTCACAACAACACGACTGGCCTCTTCATGCGTATAAACGCCGATTTTCGCAAGAGACAGTGCCCATTCTTTATTGACGCGAATATCCGCGTCAAACAACTTTTTATCGAAATGTATAGAGGAACTGAACTTTTCCATTTCCTCATCAGCCTGCTTTGAAAAACGGCCGCTCCATATTTTGGATTGCGATTTCAATCGTTATCTAGTCCCGTTTAAATTTACTGTAATCCGGCTCGGAATATCCCGGTTTTCTCCCCCAATCCATTTCCACCAAAGCCCGTACTTTAATGGGCAAGCCGAACAAATTAATGAATCCCTTTGCATCTATTTGATCATAAACATCTTCCTCGCCAAACGTCGCAAGTTCCTCGCGATAAAGCGAATAAGGAGATTTTCGCCCCGCGACAATGCAATTGCCTTTATAAAGTTTCAGGCGCACCGTACCGGTCACATGTTTTTGGGTCGACTCGACGAATGCATCTAAAGCTTCACGCAAAGGTGTAAACCAGGCGCCATTATAAACCAATTCTGCATATTTCGGAGCCAACATTTCTTTAAAGTGCAAAATATCGCGATCGAGAACGAGCGTCTCCAGTTCACGGTGAGCGGCATAAAGAAGAGTCCCACCCGGCGTTTCGTAAACCCCCCGGGATTTCATGCCTACCAAACGATTTTCAACAATATCTGCCCGACCAACAGCGTTTTCACCTGCAACCTGGTTTAGCACTTGTAGCAATTGCACAGCCTTCATTCTTTCTCCATTGACAGCAATCGGCACACCTTTTTCAAAACCAATTTCTACAATTGTCGGTTTATCCGGAGCTTCTTCAGGAGATTTTGTCAAAACAAACATCTCGCTTTTGGGAGCATTCCAGGGATCTTCGAGGTCACCACCTTCGTGGCTGATGTGCCAAATATTGCGGTCATTGCTGTATATTTTTTCTTTTGTCGCAGTGATGGGAATATTTTTTTCCTGCGCATAGGCAATAGCATCCTCGCGGGAACGAATATCCCACTCCCTCCACGGGGCTATCACTTTCAGCTTGGGATTAAAAGCTTTGAAAGTCAATTCAAAACGCACCTGGTCATTTCCTTTTCCAGTGCAGCCGTGGGCAACAGCATCAGCACCTTCAACTTCAGCTATCTCCACTTGTCTTTTTGCAATTAAAGGACGAGCAAACGAAGTTCCCAAAAGGTATTGACCTTCATAAATCGCTCCGGCTTTTAATGTCGGCCAGATGTATTCTTCTACAAATTCTTTTTGCAAATTTTCAACATAGCACTTTGACGCGCCGGTGGCAATCGCTTTTTCTTCAAGACCTGAAAGTTCTTCTCCCTGACCAAGATCTGCGGCAAAAGCAATGACTGTACAATTGTAATTTTCTTTTAACCACGGAATAATAATTGAAGTATCCAGTCCACCGGAATACGCCAGCACAACTTTATTTATTTTTTTACTCATCATTCTTTCCTTTCAATTGAAATATCTATGTAAAAGTTTTTTAGCATTTGTCTCAGTTATCCTTTTAAAAGCCTCACTACTTATTTCTGCATTTTTTATAAAATCAACAATCGGTAATGGCTGACGTGGATAAAGATAATCCGTGGCAAATAAAAGCTTGTGGCTGAATTTTTCCAAAAAATTATAGCTGAAATCAATATCGCGCGCCAAAGCATTGTAACCTGAATTTGCCGAAAGATCAGCATAAACGTTCGGGTATTTATCCAGCAAATACTCTACCCTCCCTCCCGGTACTACGCTGCCGGTCGGATAGCCCGCATAGCCCGTTTCCGGATAAAGAATGGAATAGTCGACTCTTTTGCTGATCTCTCCCCACCAACACATGGCGTGGGCAATAAAATCCAGTTTGGGAAACTCGTTGACCAGTTGTTCAAACCGCGGTAATCCCGGCTCATCGATGTTTATGTAGGAATCAAAATGTAAAACGACAGGTAGCTTCATTTCCTCGCAGATTGCAAATATTTGTTTCATTTTCGGATCACCCATTTGCAACCCCGTAAGCACTTCACCAAATCCCACACAACCGCGGGCAACATATTCTTCTATGATCGGTCGGGGATCAAAATTCCCGGGCGAATTTCTCCTCGGATCAATATTACAAAATGGTATAAGCCGATCAGCGTGCCGCCGGATAACGCGCAACACTTCATCCGTTGTGACATAATATTCCGTTTCCTCAGGATTTTCAATCGGCATAACCACAGCCTGTTCAATGCCGAGTCTGTCCATTCTTTTTAAAAGCGTCGAAACCTTTAATGGTGGATATTTGTGCACAAGACGCCCAAAATGAGTGTGAAAATCTATCACCTGTTTTACTCCTGATAAATGTGAGGGAAGAACTTTGGTAAAGATAAGCACTATTTATTTAAGGGAATAAACTTAAGGAATTTGGAGATAGAATTCAAGAGAAAAGGAAAAAAGTAAGAGTTGATTTTTAGGTTCGGATGCATTGAGAAATAAAAAAAGGGCATGACAACCTGACAATCGTCATGCCCTAAATTGGATTCCGCCAAATTCCGCACACCTGCTCACATTCACCACAACCACACACCCAATTTCAGACGTAATCCATTAGATATACTTGTTATATTACAAACCTTATGCCATAATATGAGGAAATATGCTTAATGCTCGCAATTATTCGCATACTTAACAACCGATTTATCAACATATTAGTAATTTCGTTTTCTCCAAGCAAAAAGGCAATATTATTGATATGAAAAAAGAACCTCATTATTGTAATTTCATTACAATAATGTAATTCACTGTATCACTATCGAACAGTAAAATAAAAAAAGCCCCGGCGCAATTTGGGGCTTAAAATGAAAGATATTTTTTATTCAAAACCATGGCCTAAAATTTATGTTTGCGACGAATTTTCTTTCCCGGCAAGATCATCCCGGCACCCTTCTTCGATGATAATTCTTTTACGCCTGTTAAAGATTCAGATTTTTCCATTACGAGTGGTTCAGTATTCACCTTAAAATACATTTTTTTGTTCACAGGCGTGCCATTAGGTTCTTTTGCAATATTACATTTCAGAAAAGTTCGCTGGTCATGAGTAATTCGCACAAGCTTCTGTGTCATAATCGGAAACTTGTCCTCTCCCCATCCGATATAAGCGAAATATTCCGCGCGAACTTTGTAATAACCTGGTTTCAGTTTCAACTTGTAGGTAAAAGTATTTTCAATATTTGAAACCGCCCAGTCGGGTTGAATCAATTTATCATTTATATACAAATTGAGATGATTTTTATAACTCGATCCCTGGTCTGCAACATTGCCGATTTTTATGACAAGATTATCTGTGATTTGTTCCGGAAGTTCCAGTTGTTTAACAGGGGTGAGCTCACGGTAGGCTTGATCTACAGTGATCTTACCGCCGGCACAGCCGGCAATAATCACTATAGACGATAAGATAAAAGCAAACAGCAGAAATTGTTTTAACTGCTTCATAATCCTGTTCCTCATTTTAAGATGGCTAATGTTCATCTAAAAATTTGTAATTCTCATATTTCTCGATTATTTTGTAGCGATATTTTTTCAGCAAGAACTGAGCAAAAGCAATTGTTTCAGAGTCTTTGACGACATAATTGCCGAAATCGTTTATAGCAAAGTTCATGCGCATCTTCATTGCTTTAACCATTTTGGGATTTTTGCTTGGATGCAGCGTGAGGCTTATGAGATTGAATTCCTTTGAATCTATAAAATAAGTGCCGTTAAAAAGGCCTTCACCCGGTTTTTGGGCACGAACAGCCAATACTTTCAAAACTTTATTGTTAATTGTTGTATCAGGCATAAAACTAAAATCGTACTTTACTCTGTTTTTCCGACTGAATGGGAAAAATCCTTTTGCATTAAATTGCATCCCGCCATTTTTCTTTTTTTTCTGTTGATCTTGTATCACCTTTTGCGTAATGTCCTTCTCTTTCCCCTTTTCTCTCAGTATCGCTTTTATTATTTTTATTGATCGAAGCGTGTCCTTTTTGGTAACTAACTTTTGTATGACTGTTTCCTTTTTAGGATGCCAATGTCTGTCCATTTCCTGAATGATCGTTGTTACTTCAACAGTATGGGGCCGCTGGTTATCGAGGGAATCAAGACGATTAGATACCTTGTCGAGAAAACGTTCCATTTCCGGGGTTGCCGCTTGAAGTTGCAGAACTTGAAAGAACAGGAAAAAAGCAAAGGATGGAATCAATATCTTTTTCATAGAGAATAGTCCCGGGAAGAAAAGTTCTGGCGCACCGGAGCAAAGCAGTATTAATTTAAAACGATAAATTGACGGGAATAGTTCCGCATAAAATGGCTGACAACAATTTTTAAAGATCGTGAACAAGCTCGTGCGGTATTGCTCGCATGATTCCCCACTCCTTCCACGCATCGGGGAGATTTCTTAATTCCTGTGCAATTTTACCCATTTCGCGGCGATTGATCCAGCGAAATCCGCTGATTTTCTCATTTTCGTCTTGTACTTGCGGTTTGACGCCATTGGGGGTTACATGAAAAATAAAGGACATAAACGGATTTTTTTGGCCAAGATATTCAAACTCGTAAAGCAATAAAGCCATAAATTTATAGGAAACAAGACTGAAACCTGTTTCTTCAAAAGTTTCCCTGTGCAGCGCGTCGATGACCTTTTCATTGTAATTTATTCCGCCCGTTGGAATTCTGAAAGCTCCTGTGGGGTAATGCTCTTTTGTGTGCAGAAGAACCTGGTTTTTCTCATTTTCTATCACAAGCGCCACTTCCCCCCTCCTGTCTCGCTGCTTGGTAGTGAGATCGTGCCAATACTGAAAATGCTTTTCGCCCACTTCGACAGTTGATTTGTAAATAACAAGTTTACCAAACTCGTTATTTAAAGCTTCAAGTTCTCCATCGAGCAAAAGAGGTGAGAATAATTTGGAATTTTCAACATCTGAAACATTCAATTTTTTCAGTGAATTCAAGACATTCAACCTTTATTAATCAGTTCGACAACGCTGCAGCCATTTTTTCACCAATCTCCGCAGGGCTTTTACAAACAATCACACCGGCTGTGGACAAGGCCGCCATTTTTTCAGCAGCGGTTCCTTTACCGCCGGCAATAATAGCACCGGCATGTCCCATTCTTCTTCCCGGGGGTGCTGTTTGGCCGGAAATAAAACTGACAACCGGTTTCGTCATGTTTGCCTGAATGTACGCGGCAGCTTCTTCTTCGGCTGACCCACCGATCTCACCAATCATAACCACGGCTTTTGTTTCATCATCGGCTTGAAACAACTTTAAAGCGTCAACAAACGTGGTGCCGATAATCGGATCGCCACCAATGCCGATACAGGTACTTTGCCCAATACCGCGAACAGTAAGCTGATGCACGGCTTCGTAGGTCAACGTACCGCTGCGAGAAATAACGCCAATGTGACCCTGTTTGTGAATAAAACCCGGCATGATACCCATTTTACTCTTGCCCGGAGAAATAACTCCCGGACAATTCGGTCCAATCAGATGTGTATCACGTTTTTTCAAATATTCATAGACGTTCATCATATCAAGGGTTGGAATACCTTCCGAAATACAAGCGATCACTTTGATACCCGCGTCTGCGGCTTCCATAATGGCATCGGCCGCAAAAGCAGGCGGAACAAATATTGCGGACGCCGTTGCGCCGGTTTGCGCCACGGCTTGTTCAACCGTATCGAATACAGGAATTGTCTCGTCGAAAAGTTGTCCGCCTTTTCCCGGTGTTACTCCGGCAACTACATTCGTGCCATACCCGATCATTTGCTGTGTATGGAAAGAACCCTCGCCTCCGGTAATGCCCTGCACAACAACTTTAGTTTTTTCATCTATTAACACACTCACGATTCTATCTCCGATTCAAGTTCTTATTTCGTTTCAAGCGCCTGAACAACTTTTTGTGCCGCTTCGGATAAATCATTCGCGACCAGTAAATCAAGGCCGGACTTTTCGAGAATGTCCGCAGCAATATCCGCGTTCGTTCCCGCCAGTCTCACAACAACAGGAACATCGACGCCAACGTTCTTTGTCGCTTCGATAATGCCATTGGCAACGCGGTCGCAACGAACAATGCCGCCAAAAATATTCACCAGAACGGCTTTAACATTTTTATCAGACAGAATGATGCGAAATCCATTCTCAACCGTTTCCACAGATGCGCCGCCGCCGACGTCCAAAAAGTTGGCTGGTTCGGCTCCGGCTATTTTGATGATGTCCATGGTTGCCATTGCCAGCCCGGCGCCATTAACCATACAGCCAACGTCGCCATCAAGTTTAATATAATTCAAATGATATTTTGAAGCTTCAACTTCGTGAGGTTCTTCTTCATCGAGATCGCGCATCTCCTGAATTTCCGGATGACGATACAGTGCATTATCATCAATGTTTATTTTGACATCCAATGCCAGGATTTGATTGTCTTTAGTAACAACAAGCGGATTAATTTCCGCAAGCGAACAATCATTGGCGACAAAAGCGTCGTAGAGCGCCATAAAAGTTTTGACTGCAGGACGTAAAAGTGCACCTTTCAAACCCAGAGCAAAAGCGATTTTTCGTGCCTGGAAGGCCTGCATTCCCACAGCCGGATCGATGTGTTCTTTTAAAATCTTTTCCGGCGTTTCCGCTGCCACCTTTTCGATTTCAACGCCGCCCTCTGTGCTGACCATGTAAACCAACTGGCTTTTCGCACGATCCAAGACAATGCCGACATACAGTTCGCGCTCAATATCGGCCGCTTCCGTTATTAAAAGCCGGCGGACAATTTTCCCCTCAGCGCCGGTTTGGTGCGTCACTAATTTCATTCCGAACATTTTTTCGGATACAGTTTTTGCTTCTTCAGCAGAATTGACGAGCTTAATTCCGCCCGCTTTTCCACGCCCGCCCGCATGAACCTGGGCTTTCAAAACAAGTTTGTCTACATTCAGTTCACGGGCGATTTTTTCGACTTCTTCCGGTGTAAAGGCGATTTTTCCTTTTTGAACAGGAACACCATGTCTGGCTAAAATCTCCTTTGCCTGGTATTCATGGATTTTCATTAAACCTCCGGTAACAACAACAGAATTTAAAATTTGGTTTGCAATTATAACAAACAGAAAATGAAAAGTCAAGGAAATATAAATTCACTCGCCTTTTTTCTCCGGCAAAAGTACAACGCGTACATAATTATTCATGTCAAAGTATTTCTCTGCTGTAGTTCTGATTGTCTCGGCATTCAATTGATCTACAAGTTCGGGATATTGCAGCAAAACACGCGGATCAAGACCGGAAAAATAAAGCGCTTTCAATTGTCGCAGCCAGAAACGATTCTGTCTCAAATCGGTTTCATTCTTCCGCAAC
>JAACEJ010000528.1 GCA_011682565.1 Actinomycetota bacterium
TTTTACCTCGTTCCCAAACTCCTGTTTGGGAACGGAATAACTCTGGAAGCTTTGCTTCGTTATGGAAAAGCAGAGCTTCTCAAGAGTTTTCCAGCTATCAATCCTTATAAAAAGGTCTCCAAATGGATAATTCGAAAAAACCTAATCACCTCATTAACGCAACCAGTCCTTATCTTTTACAACACGCGTATAATCCGGTGAATTGGTATCAATGGGGGCCTGAGGCGCTCAATTGCGCAAAGATCATTCAAAGCGCAGATGATATTTCAAACGGAATAACAAAATCCGTCAAGATCACTCCGGGCAAACAGGACCTTAGTGCGGATATTCTGGAAAATGCTTACCAGATTTCCCGTCGAACTTTTGACAAAGACAACGGCGGCTTTGGCCACGCGCCTAAATTTTCGCCAATCTCCTGTACTCGTGAATTGTTCGTGAAACGCTGGACTATATTTTATCGCGGATGCCTGACGATGCCGGTGGCTTTTATTCCGCCGAGGATGCGGACAGCGAAGGAAAAGAGGGTGCGTTTTATGTCTGGAGCAAAACTGAAATCGACAGAATTCTCGACAAAGATTTCAGAATTTTCTGTCAAGCTTACGATGTAAGTAAAAAGGGGAATTGGAAAGGAAAAAACATCCTTCGCCGCACTCGCGATTGGCGTTTTGTTGCACCGGATTTCAATATGGGTATTGTTGCTTTTGAAAAAAAGATGGCGGTGCTTTCCGAAAAAGTTCTGCAAGTTCGTGAAAAGCGTATTCCCCCGGGTCTCGACGACTAGGCCTTTCTCATTTCAGCTTTACTGGATATTTGCTGCAATCCCAATTTCTGCCGCGGACGGTTGTGGTATTGAATGACGAAACAGCGGAAACGCAAAAGCTGCTTCCCATAGTGGAGGGAAAAACAGCGTTGCACGGTGTAACCCAGGTTTTTGTCTGTGAAAACTTTACCTGTAAACAGCCCGTCTCAACCGTTGAAGAATTGCAAAAATTATTAACGCCATGAAACAAAAATGATTATTATTTTCTCAAGTTTATTTCTACTCGTTTTCGTCGGTGCGGTTGAACTGATGTTGCACCGGTCTCACCTCAGGAAAATTCCTTTGCGAATTCACGTGAACGGATCGAGAGGAAAATCCTCAATCACCCGCCTCATTGCTGCGGGACTGAACACGGGCGGGATAAGCACTTTTGCCAAAACAACGGGGAGCGCAACGCGTTTCATTCATCCTGACGGCGCGGAAGATGTTGTCAGGCGTAACGGTATGGCGAATATTTCCGAACAAATCAGGGTAATAAAAAACATCAGTAAACACCATGCCGATGCCGCCGTCATCGAGTGCATGGCGATTCGTCCCTATTTACAAAAGATCGAAGCCACGCAAATCGTGCAGCCGCACATCAGCGTCATTTCCAATGTTCGTTCGGACCATACGGATGTTATGGGCGAAAAGCTGACGGATATTGCGCGTTCCATGTTGGCTGCTGTGCCGAAGGAAAGTGAACTATTCATTACCAGGGAGACCTGGCCGATCCTTCACGAGTCCGGTTTTCAGGGTCATGAACATCTCCACATCATTGATACGGATAAATATAATTTGCAAGACCATCTCCATGATTTCAGCTATTACGAACATGAAGAAAATCTAGCGCTTGCACTTGCGGTTTGTGAATATCTCGGCGTTTCTTCCCGGGATGCTCTTGGTGGCATGAAAAAAGCCAACCCGGATGTCGGTGCGCTAAGATTTCTGCAAACCAGGCATAATGGTCACGCGGTTCAATTCATCAATGCTTTTGCTGCTAACGACCCGGAGTCGATTGAGAATATCTGGCAGCAGTTGTGCCTTGCCGACATCGCAAAAGATCGTTTGCTTATCGTTTTGTTCAACGCCCGTCCCGACCGCCTCCTTCGCACCAGACATTTTTTTCAATTTATCACCAGCAAACTTTTTCCGGACCATTTCATTTTTATCGGCGATTTCGGTGCACCGATTGAACATTTTCTCAAAAACGAAAAACAAAATAATATTCTCGATATGACCGGAATGTCTGCCGACAAGATCGGAGAAGATATCAAATTACTTATCAATCGGGATGCCGTGGTTTTTGCCTGCGGCAATATTGCGGGGATTGGATTGCAAATGGTCGATTATTTTGAAAGGGACGCGGACGATTCGTAACCGATCACTATATAGTCCTTGGTCGAATTTCCTCGGCGTTGCGCATAACAGCGAAATTTGTTCATGATGGAGCGTAACACTTTACTGCGGATGGACAAAAAAAGCTGATATTTCTCAAATAAATTATTTATCTTTCCTTCATGTCAAGATCGATAACGCAATAACATAATCCGAAAAATATAATCCCGGGAGGAAAGATGCAAAACAATTCTTTTGATACCTTGCCGAAAAACTCAAAAGATAAAAATATTTTAATCATCTTGTTTTTTTGCATTATTCTTGTCGTTGGCGTATCCAATGCTTTATATGCCGTCGATACTTTATGGCACTTGAAAACGATAGCCGGTCATGTCGATACTTCCCCGGGCGTGGCCGACCTGGACGGTGACGGCGTCCTGGACCTGGTGTTGTGTTCCACCAAAGGCCGGGTGCTGGCAGTGGATGCCAACGGCCATGAAAAATGGACCTTCGACGCGAAAGAAACGATCAGCAACCCGCCGACGGTTGCAGGCCGACCGCTGAGAATTTACGTCATGACCAATCCCGGAAGAATTATCTGCCTGAGTGCTGAGAACGGCGCCAAAATATGGGAATACAAAATGCCCTCCGATTTCTCCTGGGGAATGACGGCTCTTGCTGCAGCCGACATGACCGGAGATGGACAGATCAAGTTGATCGCTGCCGATCGCGGCGGTCATCTCGTTTGTCTTGATACAAACGGCGCCCCGTTGTGGAAAACAACGCATAAAAGCGGTTTTAATACAGCCCCCGCTGTTTCCGATCTTGACGGCGACGGTCGCCTTGAGATTTTGCTGGGGACGACCGACATGCCGCTCGTTTGCTTTTCGAACAAGGGCAAAGAACTCTGGCATGTTAAAGGCGGCGATCCCGTCGCATCTTCGCCCCTGGTTTGCGATTTGAATAACGATGGGACTCTTGAAATTTTGCTCGGTGAGGGAGACGGTTTTTCCGTTTACGACACCGGCGGTGTGAGAAAATGGCATCATCCTATGAAGAGCCAGGTACACGATGCTGTTGCCGTAGGCGATGTGGATCAGGATGGACGGGAGGATATCGTCGTTGTCGATCTGCTCGGCGATGTTGCCTGCCTCACCGGCGGAGGAAAACTGAAATGGACAGTCGGTGTAGGACAACGTGCACGCCGTTCGCCGGCCATTGCCGACATCGACGGTGATATGAAGCCTGAGGTGATCGTCGGCAACTATAGCGATGCCCTGCATATTTTTGACGGACAGGGAAATTTAAAGGAGCAGGTTCCGCTGAATGGCGGGATGAACGCAAGCCCGACGGTTGTCGATTTTCGCG